>NZ_OEQB01000001.1:300000-525351 GCF_900240295.1 Megasphaera vaginalis (ex Bordigoni et al. 2020) | reverse complement strand
CGGCTCAGCTTGACGAGTGCCAAAAACTCGTTGACGAAGGCCGACGAAACATTGCAGAGGCAAGACAAATCTTTGCAGACGTTGACAACGCAAATCAAATCAATGGAGCACAAGCGGGCAGTCATTAGACGACAACGCGATACATGGGCCGTAGCTGCCGGAGTGCTTGCAGGAGCATTGATATATAAGAGCAGATAAAGTAAACCGGACAGCAGAGAGTAATTCTTGTTGTCCGGATTTTTTTATTGAAATACATTTGATTTCTATTGACAATATACGTTTAAACGTATATAATATAACTATAGAGAGGAGGTGAGAAGATGTGAAGCGTGGAGAAAAAATAAACCTCATAACAGCAATAATCCAGTTGGTCACCGCGATTATATTGCTGATACAAGGTTTAAGACAGTAAGCTAAAAGGCTTGCCCCTCGAAAGAGGGGCGGGTCTCCTGCTTATCTCCAGTATAGCACATCAATAAAAATGAAAGCAACGAGATATATTAGTGTGGCAGCACTTGTTATTTCTGTTATTGCATTACTGAAAGCTTTGGGGGCCTTTTGATGAAACCATTAGAGGAAGTTATGACAGCTGCAGAAGCGGCTGAATTGTGGGGGATTTCTCCGCGGGTAGTACAGAAAGCTTGCACCGGTCAAAATGGATATCCGCCTAGATTTACACTAGACGAAGCCAGAAAGGCAGGGCGTATCTGGCTCGTGACTCGTGCCGGTATGGAACGGGTGTATGGTAAGATAAGACATATTGATATATAATAGTTTTATAGAACAAGTTACTTGCAATATACAAAACTATCATAGAGATAGCATTTATAAGCTAATCGGCATTCTCGAAACGTTGATCTGTATTGCAGATCTGCAGATCTGCAGGAATGGAACCGCTCAGTTATTTTTTCTGGGCGGTTTTTGGTTTTTTCGTAAAATGTGCTGCAGCCGGATCCGCGGCATACTGGAAACGGTGGAATACCTAATCTTGAGCGCAATTGCATGACGATAGGTCTGCCTGTGTATTTTGAATACATGACGCTGTGGCGGGCTTTTCGGTTGTAACTTTCTGATAAGTGTGATATAAATGAAGCTGTAAACAAAAAAGGGGAGCTGATAGTATGGTAAACAGTGTTGCTGCACCGCAAGCAAGAGGGAAATTTGCGGAAGATAATATTTTCGGAGCGAATAACCGTGCCAATGCGTTGGCGAAGGAAATCGGCATCGACCGTGTGATTAACGGTACTGTCGGATCCATTCTTGATGAAGACGGCAATTTGGTCATGCTCGATGTCGTTCGCGACGCTTTTCATGCGCTCACGGATAATGAAATTATTTCTTACGCGCCGATACAAGGCTATCCGGAGTATCTCGATGCCGTCATTGATCAGTGTTTCGGCGAATCACGTCCTGACGGTTTTCTTCGGGCTTGTGCCACTTCCGGCGGCTCCGGGGCGCTTCATCATGTCATTCATAATTATTCGGAGATCGGCGATGAAATCTTGACCAGTGACTGGCATTGGGGGGCGTATGGGTCCATGTGTCTCGATAATGGTCGCAAGCTCCGCGAATTTGCTTTACTGGACAGCGAAGGTTCCTTCAATTTCGCCGACTTTAAAGCGCACGTAACGGCCATGATGGCGAAACAGCTGAATACGGTTATTATTATGAATTCGCCGGCCAACAATCCGACAGGATTTGCGCTTTCTATTGAAGAATGGCGTCAGGTCATCGACTTCTTGAAAAATGCCGTTACCGGGACGGAAAAGAATGTCATCCTCGTTCCGGACGTTGCGTATCTGGATTATAGCGGAGAAAAACAGGAATGCCGTAAATTTTTCAAGGAATTCAGCGGTTTGCCGGCTAATTTTCTGGTTATCGTCGCGTATACACTGAGTAAAGGGTTTACGATGTACGGACAACGTATGGGGGCGATGATTGCCGTTACAGCTGATGAAGATGTGGCTGACGAATTTGTTGCCATCAATCAGTATTCCAACCGTGCAACGTGGTCCAATTCCAACAGTTCGGCCATGAAGGCGATGGTGCGCATTTGCAGCGATCCGCAGAAGGTCGCCGCACTCGATCGGGAGCGCGCGGCGTATTTCCAATTGATTAAAGAACGGGCTGATCTGTTTATGGCGGAAGCCGATGCATGCGGTTTGAAATATTTGCCATATTTGTCAGGCTTTTTTATCACGATTCCGATGACCGGTTCGCAGGCTGTTTGTGATTTGCTGGAAAAAGAGCATATCTTCCTCGTTCCCTTGGGTAAGGGGATACGCCTTGCCGTATGTTCCGTATCCAAGAAAAAGATCAAAGGACTGGCCGCGAAAATTAAAAAGGCCGTAGATGCTGCCGGCGCGCAGCAATAAGTAATGAAGGTGTCGGTATAGGAGACTGTGCCGACACCTTCTGTCTATGAAAGGGAGTGGGATTTCATGTTTAAGCGGGTCGGAATCTGCGGTACCGGCAACATGGGGCAGGCGATCGCAGCGGGGATCATTTCTTCCGGACTGATTACGGGAGATAACCTTTTCCTGTACAATCGGCATCGGGAAAAAGCGGAACAAGTTGCCCTGTCGGCAGGCGGCGGGACAGTGTTGTCTTCCCTGCAAGCGCTGGCAGCACAGGCGGAGTTGATTATTCTGGCTGTTAAACCGTATGCCATGCCGGCAGTTTTGGCGGAATTGAGAAATACGGTATCTGAAGGGACTGTTGTTCTCTCTGTTGCGGCAGGGGTAACATTGCAGCGTATGGCGGAAGGACTCGGGAAAACGTGCAAACTGATTCGCTCGATGCCGAATACGCCTGCTCTCGTCGGGGAAGGTATGACGGCATTGACGGCAAATGCCTCTGTAACGGAAACGGAAATGGAAGACGTAAAGACGTTGTTTGCTTCTTTCGGCAAAGCAGAAGTGGTGGAAGAAGCAATGATGGATGCCGTTTGCGGTCTCAGCGGCAGCGGGCCGGCCTATGTCTATCTGTTTATTGAAGCCTTGGCAGACGGCGCCGTGCTGGAAGGGATGCCGCGACGGCAGGCTTATACATTTGCTGCGCAGACCGTACTGGGAGCGGCTAAGCTTGTGTTGGAAAGTCAAAAACATCCGGGCGAGTTGAAAGATGCCGTTTGCTCTCCCGGCGGTACGACGATTGCAGCTGTCAAGGTTCTGGAAGAACAGGGCTTGCGGGCTGCCGTAATGGCGGCCGTTGAAGCTTCGGCGGAAAAAAATAAGAAAATTTAAAATAAAAATTCAAAAAACAGCGAACAAGTCTTTCCATCAAAAGACTTATTCACTGTTTTTTGATATCAGGAGAATGACAGACGTTTGAACGACTAAAAAAGTGGATATATGATAAAAAGTAATAATAAAAATTACATTAAAAGTATATTGTTAAAAAAGTAATGAAATAATAGATGAGAAAATAAAATAATAATGACATTATATAAAAAAATCATAGCAAAATCGTTCGCATTACGAAACGGATATATAGAGAATGCCGGAATGTAATTTACTTGTTTGTAGGAAGGCAGTATAATAATGATGTAAAATAAATCGGATAAAGAATGTGTAAATATATATAAGCAGTAGTCGCTTTGCTTTGCATGCATATAAAAATGTAAGGCCAATCGGAATCAGGCTCTTTGATAAAGGACTATTCACCGGGATAACTGATGGTTATCGGTTCTGGTGTACGTTTCGTCGGTAATGTATTTCGCGTTCTGCCGGTTTTATCATTACAACACTATGCGATGTTGTCTTAAACGGGAAGGTCCCTTCTTCTCGTGAAGAGATACTATGGTTAACACTATTTTTAATTGGAGGTAATGTGTTATGGCAAAAGGAAAAGTCACCCCGGAAATTATTGAAGAATTAAAGAAAATTGTCGGTGAAAAATTCGTCTATACGGATAAGGATAAACTTGATCCCTATTCCCATGATGAAGTAACGGATCCTCATTATATGAAAGAAGCGCAGGTCGTCGTCTTGCCTGCTACGACGGAAGAAGTTTCCAAAGTGGTTAAATTATGTTATGACAATGACATTGTCATGGTTCCCCGTGCCGCCGGTACCGGTCTGGCTGCCGGTGCCGTTGCTATTTTCGGCGGCGTTATTATTTCCATTGAAAGAATGAATAAGATCCTTGAAATCGACAAGGACAACATGGTCTGTGTTACGGAACCGGGCGTTACGACGACAAATCTCCAGAATGCAGTCAAAGATGAAGGTCTTTTCTACGGCGGCGATCCCTGCAGCGGGGACTCCTGTTTCATCGGCGGTAACGTTGCTACCAATGCCGGCGGTAACCGCGCCGTAAAATATGGGGTAACACGTGATCAGGTTATGGGTATCGAAGTTGTTACGCCGACGGGCGAAGTTGTCATGTTGGGCGGCAAGTTCCGTAAAAATGCAACAGGCTACAGCTTGATGCACCTGTATATCGGGGCTGAAGGAACTCTCGGTATCATTACGAAGATCATCCTCAAACTCGTTGCCCTGCCGAAATGCCAGATGGATCTCCTGGCTGTATTCGACAACCTTGATGATGCTATCGCGTTGACGCCGAAGGTCATGAGCGCCGGCATCAGCCCTGTTTGTGTGGAATTCATGGATAACGCGTCCATTAAACAGGTTGAAATATTCTTAGGCGAAACGTTGCAGCATTCCGACGTAGGCAACTACATTATCATTCAGATTGCCGGTGACAGCGAAGATCTGCTCGACGAACAGTGTGAAAAGATCGACGAATTGGCTCGTGAAAACAATGCTCTCGATGTTCTCGTTGCCAATCCCGCCGTTATCTGGAAATCGCGTAAGGCATATCTTGAAGCCGACCGTGCCCGCAGCCTGGTCTTCTCCATGGAAGATATCGTCGTTCCGATGACGGATATTCCGCAGGCAGTACAGCAGATTTCCCGTTTGGCCGATAAATACAAGGTTGCTATGCACTGTGCCGGTCATTGCGGCGACGGTAATGTGCATATTGATATCTTGAAAGATGACCGGACACAGGAAGAATGGGAAGAAATGCTTCCGCAGATCCAAAAGGAAATCTATACGCTGGTATATCAGCTTAACGGGCATCTTTCCGGCGAACATGGCATCGGCTACAAACGTGCGGCGCTGATGGCTGAATACATGGATCCCGTTGAATTGAAACTGATGAAGGCTGTCAAGAAAGCTATTGATCCGAAAAACATCATGAATCCCGGCAAAGTTGTCAGCATTAACGAGGAAGTTCCTGTCGAATAATTACTGATTATGCCGAAGACGAGGAAGCCAAAAGTAGTATTACTTTTGGCTTCCTTTTTTGTGGATATAAAAGAGCGCGTCGATGAACGCGAAAAGGACAGATGCAGAAATGCGTTTGACGGCGGGAGATGAGTACCCACCGGCGGCCTGTTTTGGCGATAGCAGGCGTCGGCTGCTGCTTCTGAAAAATTGACGAGGCCTTTCTTTTGCGGCAGTCGTTTTTTTCCTTTTATACATTGCCGCCATGCAGACTTGCAGGGATGCGAATCATTTCCTGCTGACAGGAGTGGTACGGGATCGTTGATTGTAGACTGTCCTCTTTTCTGCTATAATAAAACATCAGTCCATTATATAAAGGAGAAGGTAATTGGGTACAGAAATCATTTCAGATATTTGGGTCGTCATGAATATTATTTTGATCGATCTCGCTTTAGGCGGGGACAACTCGATTATTATCGGTATGGCGGCAAAAAATCTGCCTCGTGATTTGCAAAAAAAAGCGATTTTTTACGGTACCGGAGGCGCGATTATCCTGCGTTTTCTGATGGCGGCCGTCGTTGTTTGGCTGCTCCAGATACCGTATTTGAAGACCGTAGGCGGCATTCTTCTAGTCATTATCGGGATCAAGCTGATCGGCGGCCGTTCTCAAGAGAATGTGCATGTGACGGCCAAGGATTCGCTGCTGGGAGCGATCAAAACGATTATCGCCGCTGATGCGCTGATGAGCCTTGATAACGTCCTCGGTATTGTTGCCGCCACAGGTGGGCACTTAGGACTATTATTATTCGGTATGCTCGTGTCCGTTCCCATCATCGTTTACGGCAGCACCGTCGTTATTCGGATCATGACGCGTTTTCCGGCGCTTATCTACGTTGGCGGCCTGATTCTCGGTTGGGCGGCGGGCGGCATGGTGGCGACGGACCTCTCTCTTCCTTTTGCCTCCGGCAACGAGCTTTTTATCAAAGTGGGACTAACTGTTCTTACCGTCGCCGGCGGTTTGTTGTGGAAATACTTGCCTGATTATTACTTGACATAATTTTAGAAAATTGATAATATATATAAGTCAGGTAACGGGGCGTAGCGCAGTTTGGTAGCGCGCTTGGTTCGGGACTAAGAGGTCGCAGGTTCAAATCCTGTCGCCCCGACCATACTTTACACATTGGATATTCATCCCGAGGGTATTGGTGCAATGATGTGTAATGTGGAGAGATGTCCGAGCGGCTTAAGGAGCATGATTGGAAATCATGTGTAGGGCTACAGTTCTACCGTGGGTTCAAATCCCACTCTCTCCGCCAGTAAATGAGATAGGGTCTGCATTTGCAGGCCCTTTTTTTAGTTGCCTGTTCAATAAATGGTGTCGCAGCGAACCGCTGCGACACCATTTATTGAACAATACGATTGGTTTTCTCTTTGTAACGGAGAGGAGCGGTCAAATTCCCATATGCAGGTGGATAGCGTGTATTGTCAGCGTCTCATTTGCAGGTTGTTTTTCCAGTATCGTTGTTCGCGACATCCGTCATGGAAAGACTGATGCGACCTCTTCGGGAATCAACGGCTACGATTACGGCATCAACAATATCACCGACGCGGACGACATCTAAGGGATGGCAGAATGGCTTTCTGCAAAGTTTGGAGCGGTGCACGAGACCCGGCGTTTTTAATCCGAAATCGACAAAGGCGCCGAAATCGACGACATTTTGCACTGTACCGCGGACAGTCGTTCCTATTTGCAGTTCGTCGAGGGAGAGTATCTTTTGTCGCGTCAGCGGTTGCGGCATCGTGTCGCGGAGATCACGACCCGGCTTACACAATTCAGCGAGAATATCGCGAATTGTCGGTTCGCCTGCATGGAGTTTTTCGGCTAATGCCGCAGTCGCATTTGGTGGCAGTTTGCTTTGCAGCAAATGTAATGCGGCGGTGTCCTCCCGTTCTTCGTGATGAATGCCGCAGTGCTGTAGAATTTTTTTGGCCAATGCGTATGATTCGGGGTGGACGGCTGTATTGTCAAGCGGTTCTTCGCCGTCTTTGATGCGGAGAAAGCCGGCGCACTGCATAAACGTCGACGGTCCCAGACGTGGAACGGCGTTCAAATCCTGCCGATTACGGAAAGGGCCGTTTTTCTTCCGATAGGCAACGATATTGGCTGCCGTTGTCGCCGTCAATCCCGCAACATGACGCAACAAGGCGGCAGATGCCGTGTTCAAGTCGACGCCGACAGCGTTGACGACAGATTCGACGACGTCGTCCAGGGCAGCGGAGAGCATCTTTTGATCGACGTCATGCTGATATTGCCCTACGCCGATGGCTTTCGGATCGATCTTTACGGCTTCCGCAAGGGGATCTTGTATTCGACGGGCAATAGAAACGGCGCCGCGGATCGTTACGTCGAGATCGGGAAGCTCTTCGCGGGCCAACATCGAAGCGGAATAAACGGAAGCACCGGCTTCATTGGTAATCATATAGGAACAGGTAAGATTGCCATGCTGAATTAAATGGGAAACGAATTGCTCCGTTTCGTAGGAAGCTGTTCCGTTGCCGATGGAGATTAAGGTGATACCGTGTTTTTTAACCCAGGCGGTCAGAGCCTCGGCGGCATCCTGTTGTTGTTTTTTTGAACCGACAAGGTGATAAGTGCCGTGATCCAATACCTTTCCCGTCGCATCAATGACGGCGCATTTGCAGCCTGTCCGGTAGCCGGGATCAAGGCCCATAATGACTTGTCCCGCAAATGGAGGTTGTAAAAGGAGACTGCGCAGATTGTCTGCGAAGACGCTGATAGCCTGCTTTTCGGCACTGGCTGTCAGTTCGCTGCGGATCTCCCGTTCCAGTTGCGGGAAAATGAGACGTTGATAACTGTCTTTTGCCGCATCTTTCAGGATTTCCGCATAAGGAGACGGGCCGCTGATGATCATGCCAACCAAATGCGCAATGTGCTTGTCCGTATCAGTTTGTAATACCGATTTCAACAATTTTTGCGCTTCGCCGCGGTTAATGGCCAGCATCCGATATCCCGGTAATCGACGGATTTTTTCGTTGAAATTTTTATAGGTCAGCATCGGTCCGGCTTCTGCGTCGGCAACGGTGAGGGTACAGGACAGTCTGGCCGTTTTCCATAGCTCTTCGCGCAGATAGCGGCGATAAGTACTGTTTCCCGCGAGATCTTCGGACAAGATGTACATCGCTCCCTGAATGGCCGCGTCTGCTGTTTTCACGGTATTCGTCAGATAGGATTCGGCAGCCTTTTCCGGCGGCGGACCGTTTTTTACCTGTTTGCGAAACAATTCGGCCAGCGGTTTCAGACCGGCTTCGCGAGCCGCCGCCGCTTTCGTCCGCCTTGTTGGTTTGAATGGCCGGTACAGGTCTTCTACATCTTGGAGAACGCAGGCGGCAGCCAATGCGTCGGCCAAATCTTCCGTTAAGGCGTTTTGCGCGGCCAGTGCTTGGCGAACGGTCTCCTTACGGCGGGCCAGCTTTTCTTCGTAGGCATATCGTTCCCTTATTTGCCGCAGTTGTACTTCGTCGAGAAGCTGCGTGGCTTCTTTCCGGTAGCGGGCGATAAAGGGCACGGTATTTCCCTGTGCAAACAGGTTTAATGCCGTTTCCACTTGGTTTGGGCGGAGCGACAACATGGTGGCGATACGCCGTATGACTTCGATTTGATTCATGGACAGACTCCTTTCAGATCACCATTATATGAGGAGAGATGGGTACAGTCAAATTCAATAAAAAAAATTCTCAAAAAACATTGAAAATTTTCTTAATAACCATTACAATTTAATAAGGGGATTTGTCAATTAATATTCATTGGCAAAGAGGAATGGTTTTGAGACGATAAAGGGAAAGGAGGAGCTACGGATGAATATTGCTGAAGTATTGCGGGAACATGGGTATAAAGTAACGCCACAGCGTTTAGCTGTTTATGATGTGATTGATCATAATCTGACCCATCCGAATGCGGAAGTGATTTATAAGGAACTGCAGCCTAAATATCCTTCCATGAGTTTGGCAACCGTCTATAAAACGATGGAGATTTTTGCCAAGATCGGCGTCGTTCAGATTTTGCAGTGTGAAGAGGATGCCCATCGCTATGATTACAATACAGAGCCTCATGCACATGTCCGTTGTTCTCAATGTAACCGTATCAGGGACATTGAGATTGATCAAGATCAGCTGTCCCATGAGGCGGCTGAAAAAACGGGGTACCAAATAGATTCGGTCACCGTATCATTTACAGGTATTTGCCCTGAGTGCCTGACAAAACAAAAATAGGGAAGAAGAAGGACTGCTGCGGAGCATTCTGCGGCAGTCCTTTTTGTTTGCCCGTATTTCATGTTATACTTTTGCATATATTGTAACGAGGGGAGGAGCGAAGATGCTTCATATAGGTTGTCATTTATCGGTGTCGAAAGGTTTTTTGCATATGGGACGGGAAGCGCTTGCCATTGGCGCCGATACGTTTCAATTTTTTTCCCGTAATCCCCGGGGCAGTAAGGTTCGGCCCTTAGACATAAAAGACATGGAGCAATTGAATATCTTTATGGATAGACATCATTTTGCGCCCATTTTAGCTCATGCCCCGTATACGCTGAATGGTTGTTCACTGTCGAAAAAAACGCGAGATTTCGCCGTTGAAGCGATGGCGGACGATCTGCGGCGCCTGGAATATGTCGAGCGCTGTCGCTATAATTTTCATCCCGGTAATCACGTAGGACAAGGCAGCGAAGCGGCTTCGGCCTATATTATCGACATGCTCAATCGGACCATGACGGGAGCGCAGAAGACGACGGTGCTGTTGGAAACGATGGCGGGAAAAGGAACGGAAGTGGGGCGCACCTTTGAAGAATTGGCCGCTATTCTTGACGGCGCCGTGCATAACGATAAGTTGGGCATCTGCCTGGACACGTGTCATGTTTTTGACGGCGGCTATGACATCGTCGATCATCTTGACGACGTGTTGACCGCCTTCGATAAGCGCATTGGCTTGCAGCGGCTGCTCGCGGTCCATATCAATGACAGCAAGAATCCGCTGGGCAGTCATAAAGACCGTCATGAAAAAATCGGACACGGTCATATCGGTCTGCAGGCGTTTACTGCCATTGTTAATCATGAGGCGCTGCGTCATTTGCCCTTTTATTTGGAAACACCCAATGATCTGGAAGGCTATGCCGCGGAAATAACCCTGCTTCGCAGCGTTAGCAAGGAAGAGGTGAACTAGGTGCGTCTTGTCCATACTGCCGATTGGCATTTAGGAAAATTATTTTACGGTGATTATCTGACGGATGAGCAGGATTATTTGCTGAAAGAACAGTTTTTGCCTTTTTTGCGGGATTGCCGGCCCGACGCCGTCATCTTGGCCGGAGATGTTTATGACCGCAGCCTGCCGCCTGTTGATGCAGTCGCGTTGTTCGATGAAGTAGTGACCAAGATCACGAAGGACATGAAACTGCCCTTTTTTGTTATCAGCGGCAATCATGACAGCGCTTCACGGCTTTCTTTCGGCAGTCGTCTGCTGGAACAGGGCGGTCTGTATATTAGCGGCGATTTGCGGCACCTGGGCGGGCCGGTCGTCCTCAGCGATGATTGGGGACCGGTTTCTTTTGTTTCGCTGCCGTTTGCCGAACCGGCGGCAGTACGGCACTGCAGTCAGGATGATACGATTCGCGACTGGGACCAGGCGCTGCAGTATCTTTGTCGGCAGCAGCGACAGCAAGTAACGACAGCGCGTTCGGTCTGCATTGCGCACGCTTTCGTTGCCGGCGGCGCCGTCAGTGATTCGGAACGGCCCCTTTCCGTCGGCGGTACGGAAGTCGTGTCTCCGGCGCTGTTCGTGGGATTTTCGTATACGGCGTTGGGGCACCTGCACGGGCCGCAACAAGTCGGCGGTCAGATGATTCGTTATGCCGGCAGCCTTTTGAAATATTCGTTCAGCGAAGCCGGTCAGAAAAAGGGGGCCGTCCTGGCCGAGATCGACAAGGACGGCGGCGTCTGCAGCGAGACGATTCCCTTGGCGCCGCGCCATGATGTCAGGATAATGACAGGCTTTTTTGACGATATCATGGGAGACGGCACTGCCGCACATGACGATTTTGTTCTGCTCCGCTTGCAAGACACGCAGCCGATTCTTGACGGCATGGCCAAGGCGCGCCGCAAATTTCCGCGGGCGTTAGCCTTGGAAATGCCGCAGCGGCAGCTTTCCGATACGGCAGGGGAGCGTCGGCTTGACCTGCAACAGTCAACGGCGCAGCAGCTTTTTGAAAGTTTTGTATCTGCCATGCGGCCGCAGCAAGGGCTTACGGCAGCCGAAAAATCATGCCTGCAGGACTTGTGGCAGGAATTGGAACGAGAAGAAAGGGAGGAAAGCAGATGAAGCCGATCCTGTTGGAGATCAATGCCTTCGGCCCCTATGCCGGTTGTGAAGTCGTGGACTTTCGCCGTCTCGGCGAGCGCAGCCTTTTTCTGATCTGCGGCCCTACCGGAGCCGGCAAAACGACGATTCTCGACGCCATTTGTTATGCCCTGTATGGCAAAACGAGCGGCAATATGCGTTCCGGCGCGCATATGCGCAGTGAGTATGCGACGGTGGCGCAAAAAACGTCCGTTACCTTTACCTTTTCTCTGGGACCTCGTCGTTATCGTGTCAGCCGTAGTCCTGAGCAGACCGTACTGCGCAAGGATAAAAAGGGATTGCGGCAGGCTGTCGCCGAAGCGGAATTGTGTGAAGTCGATGATGACGGTAAAGAATTGGCGTATCATGTCAGCAAAAATGTGACGGCTGAAGCGGAACGACTGCTCGGTTTCGACGTCGATCAATTTCGGCAAGTTGTCCTTCTGCCGCAAGGGGATTTTCGCAAATTATTGCTGGCAAGTTCTGCAGATCGGCAGCAGATTATGCAGACCTTGTTTCATACGCAGCAGTATGCACGGCTTGAAGGAAAGATCGAAGAACGGCACCGGGAAATCGCGCAACGCAACAGAGAGGAAAATGACCGGCGCAACCGGATATTGACGGCACTGGAAGTTGCCGATGAAGCGCAGCTGGCAGTTGTGATTCGGGAAAATGAGGAAAGGTTGGCAGCATTGAAACAGGAATCGGAGCATGCTGAGAGGGAGCGGGCCGAGTTCCAGCAAACGTTTAA
Organism: Megasphaera vaginalis (ex Bordigoni et al. 2020); assembly: GCF_900240295.1. Classification (NCBI taxonomy): domain Bacteria; kingdom Bacillati; phylum Bacillota; class Negativicutes; order Veillonellales; family Veillonellaceae; genus Megasphaera; species Megasphaera vaginalis (ex Bordigoni et al. 2020). Next base: position 512,960 of record NZ_OEQB01000001.1, on the reverse strand, counting down.
TCAAGCGCGGCAACTGGCTGATTTGTGGCAGTCATTGACACAGAGTAAAGCAAAAATGGCGGCGTTGGCGGCGCAGCAGGAGACGATGGCCGAACGCAAACGCCATATTGACCGGCTCCACGGTGCCAGACTTCTGGCCGAGCCTTGCAAGCATGTCGACGAGCTTGCAAGGCTCGGCGGCGAAACGCGCAAAAAACTGGATGCAGCGGCAGCCGCATTGGAGCGGGCCGAAGGGGAAGGTCGTCGTCTGACCGAGGAAAAGGAAGCCCTTGAAGCGAAGAAAGATGCCTATAAAGCAAGGGAAAATAAAATCACGGAACTGCACCGGCTGAAAGAGAAGGTGGCCGTTCTTCACTCGCTCCGACAAGTGTGGGAAGAGAAAGAAAAGCGTTCCGGCGCAGCGGAAAAGGCGCTGGCAGACGTGCTGGCGAATAAGGAGCGGCACAGTCGGGACCTGGCGGCGCTCCGCCAGGAAGGCGGCGCGCTGCGTGAAGCGGCGGCGGCATTGGCCAAAGCGGCAAATGACGTCGAGAGGATGCGGGAACGCGTCGATATTGAAGGAAGACTGCTGAAATCAGTTATAGAAGCGGCAGCAATGGAGAAAAAACTGGCAGAAGCACAAGGTCGAAAAAAAGAAGCTGAAGCTAAGGCCAGGCAAGATAAGCTTGATTATGATGCAGTTCGGCAATTGTTTCTCAGGGGCCAGGCCGCGCTTTTAGCGCAAACTTTGGAAGAAGGCGTGCCTTGTCCCGTATGCGGCGCCGTTGAGCATTTGCAGCCGGCTCTGCAGCCCCCGGATCTGCCGCGTGAAGATGACGTGGAAAAGCGCCGCCTGGCTGCGGAAAAAAGTGCCGCCGATTATCGAAAATGGGATGTCGTCTGCGCACAGCTGCAAACGGCGGGGGAAGAGAAGCGGAACAATCTTGCTGTACAGCGGCAGCTGTACCCGGTTGACGGTACGCTTGCCGTATGGCGAACGCGCTTGTCGGAAGCGGAACAAAGTGTAAAGATGTGGGAGAAAAAGGAAGCGCGCCGGCGCGACGTCGAAGGATTGACCGGTTCGGCGGAAGACGCGTTGAAGCGCTGTGAGCAGATGGAGAACGAGGCGCGCGACGTAATGCTGCATTGCCGGCAGGAGGCGGTTGCCGCGGCAGCCGGATTGCAGCATGCCGTCGAAGAAGTACCGGCAGCCTATCGCGCGCAGGAACAGTTGGATCGGGAGTTGCGGCAGCTTCAGCGCGACGTTGATGGCTATCAGGAAGCGTTGCGGCAAACGGCGGAAAAAGCGTTGCAGGCAGAGCGGGCCGTCGCGACATACGGCGCCAAAAAGCGGCAGTATGCGGAGCAAGTGGAGGCCTATCGGGAGCAGTATAAAACCGCTTTTGATGAATTAAAGCAGCAAGCGGCGGCGGCAGGCTTTGCCGATATCGGCGAATGCAGGCTGTTGCAGGTGGAATTGCCCGGTCTGGAGGAGGAAGAAAAGCAGTATACGGAATATCTCCGGAACGTGGCCCAGATACAAGGACAGATCAGTCAGCATGAAGCGGCTATCGACAGTCGGCCGCAGCCGGATATGGCGGCGTTGAATGCGGCGGGCAAGGAAAAATATGACCGTTGTCAGCAGTTGACGGCGGCAGTGGCGACAGCGACTGCCAATAAAGCGGGATTATTGAAAAACGATGCCGAGTTGCGGCATATTGCACGGCAGCAGGCGCATTTGCAGGAACAATATAAAACTGTCGGCGCGTTATATGAATTGATCCGCGGCGACAAAACGGGCGTTAATTTCGAGCGGTATGTTTTGGGAGCCCTCTTGGATGAAGTGCTGATGGCGGCTAACGCCAGATTGCAGTTAATGAGCCGCAGCCGGTATTCACTGCAGCGTTCCCGGACGTGGGATGATCGACGGGTACAGAAAATAGGCCTTGATATAGCCGTTTTTGATCAGTATACGGGGTACGTACGGCCGGCCAATACGCTTTCGGGAGGCGAGACGTTTTTGGCTTCTCTGTCACTGGCATTGGGATTGGCCGACGTTGTGCAGGCCTATTCCGGCGGCATTCGGCTGGATACGATGTTCATTGACGAAGGCTTCGGGACCCTGGACAGTGAGACCCTGGATTTTGCTTTAAAAGTACTGGTGCAACTGAAACAGGGCGGCCGTCTTGTCGGGATCATTTCACACGTGCCGGAATTACGCGACCGTATCGACACGCAATTGATCGTCGATAAAACAGATCGCGGCAGTACGGTGCGATTTGCCTTGCCGTGATGGCAGTTGAAGAAACGAACGTAATATCCTATAATAACAATCAAGCCGAACAACTATAAAGGAGTGGTGTCCATGACAGCAATTGAACGCGTACGGGCTCATTTGGATCAGTGGCAGATGACCGGCCGCGTCACGGAATTGGCCGTATCCAGCGCAACGGTGGCGGAAGCCGCGGCTGCTTTGCACACGGAAGAAGGGCGTATTGCCAAATCGCTTTCCTTTCTCGTCAATGGCCGGCCGCTGCTTGTCGTTTGCGCCGGCGACGCTCGCATTGACAACAAACAGTTCAAAGCCTTTTTCGGTCAGAAGCCGTCCATGATCAAAGCGGCAGACGTGGAGTCGTTGATCGGGTATCCCGTCGGTGGCGTTTGTCCATTCGGCGTCAAGCCGGGCGTTACCGTGTACCTGGATGAGTCGTTGCGCCGTTACGAAACCGTCTTTCCGGCTTGCGGCACGGCAAACAGCATGATCGAACTGACACTGAACGAGTTGGAAACCTGTGCCGCTGCCGCCGCCTGGATTTCGGTGACGAAAGATTGGCAAGGAGAATAGGGGGAAACAGACGTATGCAGTTTACATTTAAACACACGAATTTTAACGTCCTCGATTTGAAACGAAGCATGGATTTTTATGAAGCGGCCCTGGGACTGAAAGAAGTCCGCCGCATTGAAAATCCGGCTTTTACGATCGTTTACGTCGGTGACGGTGTCAGCGATTTCTGTTTGGAGCTGACTTGGCTTAAGGATCGTAAAGAACCGTATAATCTCGGTGAAAATGAATTCCATACGGCTTTTGCCGTTGCCGATATGGCTGCGGCGTTAGCCAAACATAAAGCGATGGATTGTGTCGTTTACGAAAATCCGCACATGGGTATTTATTTCATTGCCGATCCTGACGGATATTGGCTTGAAATCGTTCCGGAACGCAAATGATGAAAGCGGAATATACACAACGGACGGCTTTGCTGATCGGCGCGGATAAAGTCGCCGATCTCGCGAAAAAAACGGTCATGGTCTTCGGTCTGGGCGGCGTGGGCTCTTTCGTCGCCGAAGGACTGTGTCGTGCCGGTATCGGCCGCTTGATCCTGATTGATGCCGATACCTTTGATCCGTCGAATCTCAATCGGCAACTCGGCGCTACGACGGAAACGGTCGGACAGCGCAAAACGGATGTTATGCAGCGACGTCTTTTGTCGATCAATCCGGAGCTGGTTGTGGAAACGCATGCTGTCTTTTATTTGCCCGATGAAGAGGCCGGGTTTATTGCGAATGCGGGAGCCGACTATATCGTTGACGCCATTGACACGGTGCAGGCCAAGATCGGCGTCGTTGCAGAAGCCTTTGCTGCGGGAATTCCCGTCATTTCATCTATGGGAGCGGGAAACAAGCTGCATCCCGAATGGTTTGAAGTGTCGACGATTGAAAAGACTTCCGTTGATCCCCTGGCAAAGATCATGCGCAGAGAGTTGAAAAAACGAGGTATTCATGGCGTCAAAGTTGTCTACTCGAAAGAACCGCCGCTGCCGCCGCGGCAGAACCATGACGGCGCGCGTCCGAGTCCCGGCAGCATCTCCTTTGTCCCTTCCGTTGCCGGCTTGATCATAGCCGGCGCCGTCATTCGCGATCTGATCGGATTACCATAAAGAATAGGAGCAGAAGAAACGAGAGGCAGGTGGAAAACCCGCCTCTTTTTGCGTAGTTTAGCCAAACAGAAGCAATCGTTCCGGATCATATATCATGTATATGATCATTGACATGAAGTACCAGATGTAGTAATATTGTCATAGACTCCATGGAGACGATAAACGATATGTGGTAGGGAAAAAGTGGTTTATTTTTTATATATACTATATACTGTATGAAGGAGCGTGCGGTATGGACGTCATCAAGAGAAACGGGACGAAGGTGCCTTTTGACAGAAGCAAGATCACGATAGCGATCGAGAAGGCGATGAACAGCAGCAGCGGCGTATACGAGGCGGGCCAGGCCGAAGCCATCGCTAGAGAAATAGAGGCGTACGCGACTGCCATGCAGAAGGAAATGACCATTTACGCTATTGAAGATCAGGTATATTACAAACTGATCCAGTATAATAATCCGGCGACGGCGCGGGCCTATGAAAATTACAAGGCCATCCAGGCTTTCAAGCGGCAGACGAATACGACGGACACAGATGTTTTCGGGTTGTTGAATAATACGAACCTCGACGTTCTCGACGAAAATTCCAATAAAAACGGTCACGTCGTATCGACACAGCGCGATTTGATTGCCGGCGAAATATCGAAGGATATTGCGCGGCGTAAATTGATTCCTGCCGATATCGTTCAGGCCCATGACAGCGGCGCCATTCATTTTCACGATATGGACTATATCATTCAGCCTATGTTCAATTGCTGTCTCATTAATTTGGAGGATATGCTGGCCAACGGCACCGTCATTAACGGCAAGAAGATCGATACGCCGAAGTCTTTTCAGGTGGCCTGTACCGTAACGACGCAGATCATAGCTCAAGTCGCCAGCGGACAGTACGGCGGTCAGTCGATCAACGGCATTGACCGTATTTTGGCTCCCTATGTGCGCAAGTCTTACGAAAAATATATGAAGGCCGTCGTCGAGGAACAACGGGAAGTATACGGTATCGAACCGGACATGGATAAGGCTCGGGAGATTGCCTTGAAGCGGACGAAAAAAGAAATTAAAGACGGCATTCAGACGATCCAGTACCAGATCAATACGTTGATGACGACGAACGGACAGGCGCCGTTCGTAACACTTTTCATGTATTTCCCCCGGGACTACGAGTACGCCCGGGAAGCGGCGCTGATCACGGAAGAACTGCTGCGGCAACGGATTCAAGGCATCAAGAATGAGGCGGATGTCTATGTGACGCCGGCTTTTCCGAAATTGATTTATGTCCTGGATGAACATAATATTCATCAGAACAGCCCGTACTATTATCTGACGGAACTTGCCGCCGAATGTACGGCGAAACGGATGTATCCCGATTACATTTCGGCTAAAAAGATGCGCCAGACGTATGAAGGGAATGTTTTCAGCCCCATGGGCTGCCGCTCTTTCCTCAGTCCCTGGAAAGATGAAGAGGGCAGGTATAAATTCGACGGCCGCTTCAATATGGGCGTCGTTTCGCTGAATTTACCACAAATCGGGATCTTGGCTGACGGAGATGAAGAAAAGTTTTTCCAAATACTCGACAAACGCCTGGAATTGTGTAAAAAGGCGTTGTTGCTACGTGTCGAGCTGCTGAAAAAAATCACGTCCGACGTTTCGCCGATTCATTGGCAATACGGCGCCATTGCACGCCTGAAGCCGGGAGAAACGGTGGAACGGTTCATGTATGGCGGGTATGCGACGCTGTCTCTCGGCTATATCGGCATGTATGAAGCTACGTTGCTGACCAAGCACTGCTCGCATACGGAACCGGAAGGAAAGGCTTTTGCGCATCGCGTAATGGACGATTTCAATGACCATATCAAACGGTGGCGCGAAGAAACGAATATCGGCTTTGCTCTCTACGGCACGCCGGCAGAAAGTTTGACCAATCGGTTCTGCAAGAAAGACAGAGCCCGTTTCGGTGAGATCAAAGACGTTACCGATAAGGGCTATTATACGAACAGTTATCATGTCGATGTTCGCGAGCCGATCAATGTTTTTGATAAATTCTCGTTTGAATCGGAGTTTGAAGATAAATCGACAGGCGGGTGCATCAGTTATGCCGAAATTCCCAATATGGCGCATAATGTACCGGCGATTTTGACGATGATCCGCTACATTTATGATAATATCAGCTATGCCGAATTTAACACGAAGTTGGATTATTGCCATGTTTGCGGCTTTGACGGCGAGATTGTCGTCAATGATGACAATGAGTGGGAATGCCCGCGCTGTCATAATACGAATCGTTCGAAGCTGACCGTTATTCGCAGGACGTGCGGGTATTTGGGTGAAAATTTTTGGAATGAAGGGCGGACCAAGGAAATAAAGGACCGTGTCCTCCACATATAGGTGGTTTGTATGAGATATGGTCAGATCCGTAAGTTTGATATCGCCAATGGTCCCGGCATCCGCACCTCTTTGTTTGTTACAGGTTGTACGCATCATTGCGTCAACTGTTTCAATGAAGCGTATCAGGATTTTTCGGCAGGAGAAGAATGGACCGATGTTGAGACGGCGGAACTGCTTTCTTATCTTCGGTTGCCTGTCGTTTCGGGACTGACGCTTTTAGGCGGTGAGCCGATGCAAAACGCGAAAGCCTTGATCCCGTTGCTGCGCGATGTTCGTAAAGCCGTTCCCGAAAAGGATATATGGGTTTATTCCGGCTATACGTACGAAGAAATCCGAGAGGATGAAGAACGCGTTCAGCTTCTTGAACTGTGTGATGTATTGGTAGACGGTCGTTTTGTAGAGGCCTTGAAGGATCCGGGACTTTACTTTCGCGGTTCTGCCAATCAACGTGTCATTGATATAAAAAAAAGCGAGGCTGCCGGGGCGGCAGTCCTCCTGTGGCCTGACGGCAGATAATTGTAACGGCAAGAGCAGGTGCGTTTTACGGCGCATCTGCTCTTGTCGTTGACGGCTCTTTTCAAAGCGGACAAGAAAGGCTATAATGAAATTTATTCAACTTGAAAATACAGGTTACAGGAGCGGATTATGAAGAAAGAAATCAAACTTTTTATATTTGATATGGACGGACTGATGTTTGACACGGAACCGATATCGGCGCAGTGTTGGCAGGCGGCTGCCGCGCAGTTCGGGTATGATGTGCCTGACGAAGCCTTTTTTGCCGTGTTGGGAATGAATCAGATTACGGCCGGCGACGTGTTTCGCCGTTTTTTGGGGAGTGACTTCCCCTATGAAACTGTACGGCGCGTGAAATTGGCGTATCAGGAACGGTATTACCAAGAACATGATATCCCTGTCAAGGCAGGTCTCGAACAGTGTCTTGATTACGCGCGGCAAAAGAAAATCGCCTGCGCCGTGGCTTCTTCGTCTCCGCTGGTGCAAATTCGGTATCTTCTGAAAAAGACAGGTCTTCTGCCGTATTTTACGTTGTTGCAAAGCGGGGAAGAGATTGCGCACGGTAAACCGGCGCCCGATATTTTTCTGACAGCTTGCCGCCATTTATCCGTAGCGCCGTCACAAGCCGTCGTTTTTGAAGATTCCGCCATAGGACTGCAAGCCGCCCATGCTGCAGATATCGCCGCCGTCTGGGTGCCCGATTTGGGAACGGTGCCGGAAGATGTGGCCGGTGCGATATGGTTTCGGTGTGCTTCGCTGGCGGAGGTACCGCAGCGATTGGAGCGGGAAAAAGAGGTGATACGATGAAACAACAACGACAGGTTATGTTTTTTTTTACCATTTTCCTCGGCGCCTTATCGGCTATAGCGCCGTTGTCGACGGATATGTATTTACCGGCGCTGCCGGTGATGATGCAAGATTTTGCCGTGACGCCGTCGCTGATACAATTGACCTTGACGGCATCCATGGCCGGCATGGCATTCGGTCAAATTGTAGCTGGGCCGCTCAGCGATGAAAAGGGGCGGCGGCTGCCGCTGCTCGGCGGCATGCTGATTTTTGCGGCAGCGACGGCAGGCTGTATCTTTGCGACTTCCATTTATGCCTTTCTCTTTTTTCGCCTGATTCAAGGGGCTGCCGGCGGGGCAGGTATCGTCATTGCCCGGGCCATTGCCCGTGACGTTTGCAGCGGTTCGGCATTGACACGCTTCTTTTCGATGCTCATGCTGGTCAACGGCATTGCGCCTATCTTGGCTCCCGTCATTGGCGGGCAAATACTTCTTTTTGCAACGTGGCACGGCGTCTTTTGGCTCCTCTTTATCTTGGGGCTTATCTTGGGGCTCGTCACGTTGTTGATGCCGGAAACGTTGCCTTTGCGACGCAGAGTGATTGGCGGTTTCTTGGCCAGTATGAACGGGTATGGCGACCTGTTCCACCAGCCTTACTTCATGGGCCATTGTCTGATGCAATGCTTTGGATTTGCAGCCTTTTTCGGCTACATTTCCGGATCTTCCTTCGTTTTTCAAAACGTCTATCACGTTTCACCCCAAGGATTCAGTCTTATTTTCGGCGCCAACGGCATCGGCTTGATGATCAGCGGTATCCTCGTCGGTCGATCTGCCGGCGTCTATCCTGAGTGGAAGGCCTTGTGTCTTTCTCTGTGGATTGCCGTCATCGGCAGTGTGTTGCTCCTCGTTGCTTTTTGGCTGCACTTGCCCTTAGCCATCGTCGTTCCTCTTCTCTTTGTGACCGTATCAACCTTGGCGGCGATGAGTACGAGCAGCTTCTCATTAGCTATGCAAAGGCAGGCGCAGAATGCCGGCAGTGCCTCTGCGTTGATAGGCTTTTCGTCGATGATTTCAGGCGCTGTCATGGCACCGGTCGTCGGCATCGGCGGCAGTGCGACGGCTCTGCCCATGGCAATCGTCATGGTTCTCGGCGAAGTCGGCGCCTTGCTTATCTTTTACGCTTGCATTTATCGTGCAGAATCGGGGAGAGCCTCTTATTAAATGAATAAAAGCGGTACAGCCCATGGGCTGTACCGCTTTTTTGTCAATTTAACGGACAAAGCAAAGCCAAGACAGAATAAGGAAGATGATCCAGGCGCAGATTGAAGCGGCGTACATCATGCTTTTCCCCTTTTGAATGTGGCCTTCAGCCGGCGTTTCTCCCTCGTCGCCTATGGTCGGTCGTACCAGTGTGACGGCGCCGAAGCTGACTGTGCCGCCAAGGCGCAGTTGCAGGGCACCGGCGAGAGGCGCGGTCGTATAGGTGTCATTGAAAGAAAGACCGCGGTCACGGCGCAAGATGTGTAGGGCCTCTTTGGATGACAGGCGGCATAAATAGGCGGCATAAATCATAAAGAGGGCTGAAAAGCGAGCCGGCAGAGCCAGCAAATATTTGTTGACAAAGCGGGCGCCTTTGTAGAATTGGGTCAGTTCGGGATGCAAAATCGATCTGCGAGTCATGATTTCCGTGAGCGTATAGAGACAAGCCAAAGGCGCACCGCCGATGCACATGAAGAAAAGCGGCGCCGTTACGGTCCGCAGTGATTGTTCTGCCGTAGTAAGCACTGTTTCCCGAATCAGATTTTCGCCTGTAAGATCGGCACTGTCCAAACTGGAAAAGTCTGTGAAAGCATTTCGGGCAGCTTGTATGTCATCGAAGTGGAGGCCTTTAAATATGGCTTCGCACGATTTTTGAATCGTATGCATGCCGAGCAGTTGGCAGCAAATAATCGTGTGGGCAATCCAGTCGGCACCGTGATAGACGTAATAGAGAGAAAAAATGAAAATGACTGGCAGAAAGAAGGCAACGATAACAGCAAAAATTAAAGCGAAGATACCTTTTGTCGATTGGGATTTCGGCGTGCCCTCAGCCTTATACCAACGTTCTTCTGTGTACACGATGAAGCGAGTCAGTAATTGGGGAACTTTCGGGATAATGGGGAAATCGCCGATTAATCTGTTCAGTAAATAAGCAAAGCCAATGGAGGCGAGTATATAAATCATAAGTTATAGACAATCCTTTCCGGGAGGTTAAATATTTCTGGCAGCTAAGCTGTCCAGCGGTTCTGGGTTCGGCGTAAATTCGATGGGATCACGGTTGGTGAGGAAGGTTTGTGTATAGGCCAAACACATGGTCAGACCGGCGGTCAGGCCGTCTTCGTCCAAATCGAATTCCGGCGTGTGGTGATTGGCGCCACTGCCCTTTTCGGCGTTGGCAATACCGGTGAAGACGAGGACGCCAGGATAGAGCCGCGATGTTATGGCGAAGGTTTCCGACGCCATCCACGGTTCACAGTCACCAAGGGCGTCCTGGCCGAGGCAGCTTATGGCGGCGCGACGGGCGATAGCCGTGCATTGCGGCTGATTGCGCACTTCAAAAAGTGGTTTCGGCAAGTGGAGAATTTCATAGGTACAACCGTAGACGGCGCAGGATTTTTCCAACAGCGACAAAAAGGCTTCATAAAATTGACGGCCGCCGTCTTCGTAGCTGAAAAAACGACAGGTTCCGGAGAAGACCAATTCGGCAGGAATGACATTTAATGCTTCGCCGCTGTGTACGGACCCGAGTGAGACGGCCAGGCACTGGCGCGGCGAGACGATGCGCATTCGCAGGGATTGCAGGTCATTGTAGAAGGCATGGAAACAGTCGATCGGGCTTTTGGCCAAATCCGGCCGTGAACCGTGACCGCCTTTGCCAGTGATTTTGATTTTAAAACCGAAACCGCCTGCCATAGGAGCGCCATCTAAAATGGCAATCTTTCCCGTCGGGACGTCCCAACGGACGTGTGTGGCATAGCAGCCGTCGATATGGAGACCGCTTTCTTCTTTCAGATAATGGAGTAATTTCTCCAGCGGGCCGGACTCTTCTTCTCCCTGTTCAAACATGAAGACGACGGTGCCGGAAAAATCGGTTCTGTGTTCGGACAGAATTTTAGCCGCACCCAGCAGCATGGCTGTATGACCGTCATGACCGCAGGCATGCATGACGCCGTGGCGACGGGAGATGCAGATACGCCGGCCGGAGAGATTGCAGGGATTCTCTTCAATGGGCAGCGCATCGATATCGGCGCGGAGAAGCAGCGTGCGGCCCGGTTGTTTTCCCTGCAGGACGGCGATGATGCCGCCGTTTTCTACGTGCGTATAAGGAATATGGTAAAGGGACAATTCCTTTTTAATAACGGCTAAGGTTTCCGTCTCTTGCAGCGACAGCTCGGGATTTTCGTGAAAATATCGGCGCAGAAAGACCATCTTGTCTTTTGTTTCTGCAACGGCTTGTTGTATATGGAGTGCCATCGGTAGGTTTTCCTTTCTCTGTTAATCCTCAATACCTGTGCGAGCCTGTATCCCCCGGTCATAGGGGTGTCGAATCTTTCTGATTTCCGAGACATAGTCGGCAGCGGCGATGAGTTCTGCTGACGGATCTCTGCCGGTCATGACGACTTCCAGTTTTTCCGGCTTCGTCTGCAAGAAGGACAGCACCGTTTCCGAAGATAACAGGCCGAGTCGGCAGGCAATATTGATTTCGTCAAGTACCAGCATATCGAAGCCTTCGTCGCGGCAGCGGCAGACGGTCGTACGAAAAAGCTCCGCTTGCAGGCGGCGTGCCGTTTCCCATTCTTCCGGCGACATTTGAAAGGTGAACTTTTCGCAGCCTTTTCCGCGCAGGATCGAAACGGACGGTATCTTTTTCAGGATCGTGAGTTCTCCCGTTTCCCCTTCTTTTAAAAATTGGCAGAAGAGTACCTTGCCGCCTCTGCCGGCGCAGCGGACGGTCAAGCCCACGGCTGCCGTCGTTTTGCCTTTGCCGTCACCGTAATAAATATGAATCAGCCCTGTATCCATATATACCTCCTCTGTCATATGGTTAACATGGTTATGTGTATTAGTATAACACGGACTATTTGCAGCGCAAAGTAAATGTGCGGATATTCGACGACGAGAAGCTTTGTCCCCGGCGCGCATATATTCAAAAAAAACTGGCTATTTCTCAGGCAGCAATGGTATAATAACAGGTAAACACTGAGCCGGCAGGGCGAACGGAGGAGGCGGATGATAGTGGATCAATCTGTACGAAAGGTTTTGACGGCATTAAATGATGCCGGATTTGAATCCTATGTTGTCGGCGGCGCCGTTCGCGATCTGCTCATGCGTCGGGAACCTCATGACTATGATCTGACGACGGCGGCCAGGCCGGAAGAAATTCGGCGCATTGTGGCGAAACAGGGGTGGCATACTGCGGCAATCCGTGGCGAACGATTCGCTGTCACCGTATTGGTCGTCGACGGCAAGGTCATAGAAACGGCAACCTTTCGCGGCGAGTCTTACGGCAGCGATTCCCACCGCCCGGAACGTGTATGGTATGCCGATTCGTTGCGGGAAGACGTGTTGCGCCGTGACTTTACGGTTAATGCCATGGCAATGGATAAGGACGGCCATCTTTATGATTATGTCAACGGTCGGAATGATGTGAAGAAAAAACGATTGGTTACTGTCGGCGAGCCGCAGCGTCGTTTCCGTGAAGATGCGCTGCGTCTTTTTCGCGCCTGCCGTTTTGTCGGTCAGTTGGACTTTCAACCTGTAAAAGAATTGCAGCGTGCGATGCCGGCGGCTTTTGACCGCGTGTCCGGTCTTTCTTTGGAGCGGGTTGTCAGCGAGATTGACCGTCTCCTGGTAACGCCGGCGGCGTACAAGGGATTGGATATTCTCGTTCGGTCCGGACTTGGCGACTGTTCTTGCCGGCAGAAGGTAAACGGCGTCTATCTTCCGGTGCCGATCTTGCCGGAGTTGTCGCATCTGCCGCAGACGCCGCAGTCCCGTCCTTTTCACGCCTATGACGCCTGGGTTCATACGCTGGCCGTCGTTGCGCATACGCCGCCGTCGCTGACGGTGCGGTATAGCGCGTTGTTTCATGATATGGCGAAGGGACTGCCCGGTATTCGCGGCAGGCACGACGGCAGATTGACCGATTACGGTCACGATGCCTGCGGGGCCGCTATGGCCGTCGATATTTTACGGCGTTGGCAGAAGTCGCCGGACTTGATCAGACGGGTTTCTTGGCTGGTAAAGACGCACATGAAGTTTCATTATTTTTCCAATACGGGGCAAGGCGATCTGCATAAATGGCTGCGCCGTGAAGCGCAGCAAGGGCCGTTCAAGAGGACGGCCGAATTGATGGAAGCCGTTGAGCAGGCGACTGCGCTGGCTTGCGCTGATATCATCGGCTGCGGCCGCGCGGCGGCGGAAACGGCGGGCACAGCGGAGTTCGGCCGTTTTCTGGCCGATCTTGCCTGCCAGATGCCGGTCAGTACGCGGGATCTCGCTTATGATCGGCGTTTGCCGTCGCATTGCGGCAAGTTGACCGGCAACTGCTTGAAAAACCTGCTGCTCCGCGTGCAGAGCAACGAGTTGGATAACGATGCCGAAACGCTGTTTCAGGCTGCCGAAAAATGGCTGAAACGACAAGAGAAAGCGGAAACGTAATATGTTACTTAATACAAACGATTCACATCATAAGAAAATACGGAAGAGGATCAGTTTTTGCGGACGCTGTCTGCTCATCGTTTGCTGTCTCATCGCCGGGCGTCTGGGCTGGCTGCAAATCGTTCAGGGCGGCTCATTGGCGGAGCGCGCCGATGCGCAGACGGAAGAAGACCGCAAATTGCAGTCGCCGCGCGGCATGATCCTCGACCGGGACGGGAAAATTCTGGCTATCAGCGAAGTGACGAAATCACTGTATGCCGACCCGACGATGATCGAAAAAACGCCGGCAGAAATGGCCAAATATATTGCGCCGTATTCGCACTTTTCCGAAGCCGAACTGACGGAGCGTCTTTCCCGCGATACGGCTTTCGTTTGGCTGGATCGGACTATGGATCATGATAAATATAAGGCCCTTGAGGAGGTCATTCGCAAGGAAAATTTGAAAGGTCTCCGCTTTATTGATGAAAACCGCAGGTATTATCCGAACGGAACGTTGGCAGCACAGCTGATCGGTTTCGTCGGAGATAACGATCACGGCTTGGACGGCATCGAAATGGTCCTTGATAAAGATATCCGCGGCGATATTAAAAATCAACGGCTGACGACGGACAGAAATAATATACCTATTTTGGAATCCGCCTTGGCACAGGTGTTGCCCGACCAGGAACGATCCGTGCATCTGACGATCGATACGACGATACAGTTTGTCGCCGAACGGGGCCTAGACGGCATCATGAAGGAAAATCGCCCTGAAGGAGCGGCGATCATCGTGATGAATCCCAAGACGGGAGAGATACTGGCGATGGCAAGCAGACCGAATTTTGATCCCAATGATTTCGGGAAAGGTTCGCCGGCGGCATATAAAAACCGGGCCGTTGTCAATCTTTATGAACCGGGCTCCACTTTCAAGCCGATCATGGCGGCGGCTGCCGTCGATTCCGGAAAATGGGGGCTTCACGATACGTACGATGATGTCGGTTATATTGATGTCGACGACAGGACGATTCATAATTGGGACGATGCCGGTATGGGGAAGGTCACGCTGAAAGAAATACTCATGTATTCAATCAATACCGGGATGGCGAATATCGGCATTCATACAGGCGGTAAAATCTTGACGGAATATGCCAAGCGATTCGGTTTCGGTAAAGCGACCGGTATCGAGCTTCCCGGTGAAGGCGAGGGAATCCTCTTTGATCCTGACAAAATGAGCAATATTGATGAAGCGACAATGGCTATCGGGCAAAGTATTGCCGTTACGCCTTTACAGATGGTGCAGGCATTCGGCGCTATTGCCAATCGTGGACATATGATGAAGCCGTTCGTTATCCGAGAAGTCGATAATCCCGACGGTTCCGTTTACAAGCGGACGGAGCCGGAAGAAGTGGGACAGCCTATTTCGGAAGACGTCAGTCGTGCCATCAGCAAAATCATGGCGGAAGAAATTTCGTCAGGCGGCGGCCAGAACGCAAAAATAGAGGGGTATCAATTCTGTGGTAAAACAGGAACGGCGCAACGGTTGAATGCGGAAGGAACGGGCTACGCTGAAGGGCAGTATATCGGTTCCTTTATCGGTTTCGGGCCGCTGGAAGATCCGCAGTATGTCGTTCTGATCGTCGTCGATAATCCGAACGGCACGTACTACGGAGCGCAAGTCGCGGCTCCGGTCTTTAAAGAAATGATGACGGACATTGTGCGATTCAAAGGCGTCGCGCCGTCTGGATCGATTGACAGCGGGAATATTCCGAGAGATACGGAGCAGAAAAAGACGAGAACGATGCCGGACGTGAAAACAACGGACCAGGGGATCCTCTTGCCGTCATTTATCGGTTGGAACAACCGCGAAGTCAATGATTGGCTGAATCGCGCCGGACTGGGGTTTGTTCCTAACGGCAGCGGCAATGCCGTTTATCAGGACCCGCCGGCAGAGGCGTATGCAGAGCCCGGCAGTGATGTTTTCGTTACGTTTATGCGATAGGAGAAAAGATGCGCGTATTGGACGGTAAGTGTGTTGCCGCTTTTGAAAAAGAACAGCTGATCAAAGGCCTGGCAGCATTGGGAAAAAAAGGAGCGTTGCCGTGTTTGGCTGTAGTGCAGATCGGGGACGACAAGGCGTCGGCGCTGTACCGTACGGCGTTGCAACGCCGCGCCGTTGAAGTCGGTCTGCCGTTTCATCCCTATCAACTGCCTGCGTCTGCGGCGGCGGAAGAGGTAGCGGCGTTGCTGGAAAAACTCAACGCTGCCGATGAGATTAAAGGGATTCTTCTTTTGATGCCGTTGCCGGAGCATCTCTCGGCGGCAAAGCTGAGTGAGTATATTGCGCCGGAAAAAGACATCGACGGGATTACGGAACGGAGCATGGGGCGTCTTTTCTCGGGCAAGCCCGCTTTTGTGCCGTGTACGCCGCAGGCCGTTATGGCTATTTTGGCGTATTACCGAATTGATTTGGAAGGAAAACACGTGGTCGTTATCGGCCGCAGCAATATCGTCGGCAAACCGTTGGCGCAGCTGTGCTTAAAGCAAAATGCGACGGTAACGGTTTGTCATTCTCGGACGAAGAATTTGGCGGTGCTGGCCTCGGAAGCGGATATTCTCATTGCCGCCGTAGGCAGGGCCGGTTTTGTGACTGCCGATATGATTGCCGCTGGCGCCGTTGTCATCGATGTCGGCATCAACCGGATTGACGGTAAAACTGTAGGCGATGTGGATTTTACGGCGGCGACGGCAAAAGCCGCCGCCATTACGCCTGTTCCCGGAGGTGTCGGCGCCGTGACGACGATAATGGTTTTGAAAAATGTCGTCCGCACTTTGGCGGAGACGGAGTAAGGAGGAGTGTCTATGCATTTGTTAGATAGTTTTTTTATCCATTATCTTCACCGCTTTGATCAATTTTGTTTTTCCGTTCGTCTCCATGGCGAAACCTACACGATCGGTGAAGGAACGCCGGTATTTACGTTAGTTGTCAACAAAGATATTCCTAAGAAGGACTTGCTTGCTTCGACATCATTGGCTTTGGGAGAAGCGTACATGCGTCGGGATATTGATATTGAAGGCGACTTATTTACGGCGTTGAAATGCATGTTGAAGCAAAATGACCGCTTTTCTCTTGATCGAAAAGGATTGAAAGGACTTTTATTCCAATCGGAATCCAAGGGGAGTCAAAAGCAGCAGGTTTCGTCACATTATGACTTGGGCAATGACTTTTATCAATTGTGGCTTGACCCGTCCATGAGCTATTCATGCGCATATTTTAAGGGCGACGCGGATACGTTGGAGATGGCGCAGCAGCAAAAGGTCCATTATATTTTGGAAAAGCTCCATCTGGAAAAGGGCATGCGTTTACTGGATATTGGCTGTGGCTGGGGATATTTGCTCATTGAAGCGGCAAAGAAATATGGCGTTCGAGGGTATGGTTGTACCCTAAGCAGGGAACAATGGCATAAGGGACAGGAACGGATCAGGGAACTGGGACTTGAAGAGCAGGTACAGATCGAATTGGCCGATTACCGGGATTTACCGGAGACGAAGTGGAAATTTGACCGTGTCGTCAGTGTCGGCATGTTGGAACATGTTGGCCGTTCCAACTACATGACTTATATGGAAACGGCAGAGCATCTTTTAGTCGACGGCGGCTTGTTCTTGCTGCACTACATCAGTGGCCTTGATGAGCGCGTCAGCAATCCGTGGATGCGCAAGTATATTTTTCCCGGCGGCACCTTACCGTCTTTGCGGGAAATCATCGATCTCGCTTATGATACGGAATTCCGTGTTCTTGATGTGGAAAGCTTGCGGCGCCATTATTATAAAACATTATTATGCTGGTATGATAATTTTCGAAAGGTTCATGATCAGGTGGAGGCTGAACGCGGCAGCGAATTTGTCCGCATGTGGGATTTATATCTTTGCGGCTGTGCTGTTGCTTTCTATATCGGCAATATCGACTTGCATCAAGTCTTGATGACGAAAGGCTGCAACAATGATCTGCCGATGACGCGGTGGTATTAAAACAAGGTGTATTGCCTTTCAAGAAAACAGAAAACACAGTCCTCTGTCAGAGGACTGTGTTTTTTTGGCTTTATTTCCATCTTTAAGGAATTTCGTTAATATTACAAAACCGATAAAATGTAATAATATATAAAATATACGTTAAAAAATATCAATTTTAATAAAACGTTTAACATAAAATTTTATGATGATATATACAATAATTCTAAAAACGAATACAATCAATCTTGTTTATACATAATAAGAACCTCGTGTATATTGACAAGTAAAACGTTGTAACTTAAAATTTAGTTAAAAGAAACGGCCGTATAGAAAAAATATGAAAGGAATAAAAATACTATTTTTTGCAAGTAAAAAAATAGCAGGTTTAACTTAAAAAGGGAGAAGAGCAGTGTTTATGTAGTACATGGAGAAAATTACCCATAGGAGGTTTCACGTATGTCATCACTTGAGTATGCAAAAAAAGCGGGTATGACCTTGGAAGAATGGAAGAAGGCTTCCAAATTTTCCGGAATGGATTTAGGTTGGATTATTATGTGTATCGGCATGGCTATCGGTGCCGGTATCGTGTTCCTGCCGTTGCAAGTAGGCTTAGTCGGGTTGTGGGTGTATATCGTTGCAGCAGCGATCGGATATCCCATTTTGTACCAGTTTCAGAAATTATACATACAAATTATGGCTAATTCCGATAAGTGTGAAGACTTTGCCGGTATCATTTCAGGGTACTTAGGGCGAAATTGGGGCTTTTTCCTTGGCTTCCTCTACTTTGCCTTTACGACGATCGTCATTTTCCTCTATTCGACGGCCCTAACGAACGACAGCGCGTCCTTTTTGCAGACCTTCGGCGTCACGGAAACGTTGCTGTCTGACAACATTTTCTACGGGTTGGCCGTTATCTGCTGTCTCGTTTTGATTGCGTCGCAAGGAGAAAAGTTGCTCTTTAAAGTATCGTCCGGTATGGTGTTAACGAAGTTGCTCGTCATCGCTTTCTTCGGCGTCGTCATGGTACAGTATTGGAATTTTGGCAATATCGGCGAGTTCCCGTCTGTTACTTACTTGATTAAAAACAGCATCGTTATGTTGCCGCTGACGGTTCTTTCGATTACCTTCTTCATCGGCATCAGTCCGGTCGTCATTTCGTACCGCGCCAAATCGGATAACAAAGTCTTGGCGTATTATCGTTCCATGCGAGTCATGAAAATCGCCTTCTGGACGTTGTGGACTGTCGTCGTCTTCTATGCACTCTCCTTCAATATTGCCGTCGGTCATGAACAGGCTGTCGCTGCTTACGAAGCCAATATTTCGTCCTTGGCCATGGCAGCGAAGAGTATGGACGGTGCGGCAGTGCGGATTCTCAGTCTGGTACTTAACATCTTTGCCGTCGTAACGGCGTTCTTTTCGGTATTCCTTTCGTTCCGCGATTCCTGCTACGGCATTGCCATGAATGTCTTGCTGCGGTATGTGAAGGAAGAAAGCGTTAACAAGAAGATGATTAAATACGGGATCAGCGTCTTCTGTGTCTGCGTTTCGTGGGGGGCTATTGCGCTCAATGCACCGGCCTTGACCTTTACGACTTTGTTAAGCCCGTTAATGGGGGTTCTCGGCTGCTTAATGCCGGTTTACTTGGTCATGCAGACGCCGCAGTTCAAACACTATCGTGATTGGAAGTTGTGCACGATCAGTTCGATCGGCATTCTGTTGGTTATTTCACCGTTCCTGGCTTTCAGCTAGGTCGGGGTTCAGTAAGAGGCCTGTTGGCAGCAAGGCTGCGGCAGGCCTCTTGTGTTACGGAAAGGAGAGTGTGTCAGTTATGTTTGATCTGTGATTTTTCGTATACTTGCAAGTTTATTTCCAAATCACTTATGTGAAATAAGCAATGCAATTATTCTTGACAAGTATACTATAAACGTTTATAATTTAGTTAAACGTTCTACGTATTTGCGTAATTATTTAAGCTGAAGGAGTGGTTTATATGGTACGACAGATCGTTAAGACCCTTGACGGTAATGAAGCGGCAGCGGACGTAGCGTATTCGTTTACGGAAGTTGCGACGATTTACCCGATTACCCCGTCATCGCCGATGGCAGAACACGTGGATGTCTGGTCTGCTAAAGGGCGGAAAAATTTATTCGGACAAACAGTAAAATTAGTTGAAATGCAGTCGGAAGCAGGTGCTATTGGCGCTGTTCACGGCGCTTCGGAAGCCGGCAGTCTCTGTTCGACGTTTACGGCTTCACAAGGCCTGATGTTGATGATTCCGGTGCTGCACCGTCTTTCGGGCCAGTTGAAACCGGTGGTGCTGCACGTTGCCGCTCGTACAGTCGGCACGCATACGATGTCTATCTTCGGCGACCACTCGGATGTCATGGGCTGTCGCAACACGGGATTGGCACAGCTTTGCAGCGCCAGCGTTCAGGAATGTGCCGATTTGGCGGCTGTCGCTCATTTATCGGCGATTAAAGGGCACGTGCCGTTCATGCATTTCTTTGACGGCTTCCGCACATCTCATGAAATCCAAAAAATTTACATGTTGCCTGAAGAAGAATTGGCTAAGCTGATTGATCGTGACGCTCTTTACGATTTCAAACATCACGGTTTGAATCCGGAACATCCGGTTATGCGCAGTACCGTTACCAATCCGGATATGTATTTCCAGTCGAAAGAAGCCAGCAATCTCTGGTATGACAGACTGCCGTATATTGTTGAAGACTATATGAACAAGATCAGTGAACTGACGGGCAGAACGTATAAGCTCTTCAATTATTACGGCGCCGAAGATGCCGAACATGTTATTGTTGCCATGGGTTCCGCTACCGGCGCTATTCAGGAAACTATAGATGCCCTGATGGCGCAAGGGAAGAAGGTCGGCTATCTCCAGGTACATCTCTACCGTCCTTTCTCGCTGGAACATTTCCTGAAGGAATTGCCGGACACGGTCCGCACGATTACGGTCATGGATCGCACGAAAGAACCGGGCGCCTTGGGCGAACCGCTTTATGAAGACGTTTGCGCCGCAATGAAACATGTCGCTAAACCGGTCGATATCCTGGCTTGCCGTTATGGGTTGTCTTCGAAGGACGTAGCGCCGGCTTCGATCAATGCCGTATTCAAGAATATGGATTCGCTGAATCCGAAGATGCATTTTACCGTCGGCCTGAATGATGATGTAACCCATCTGTCTATTCCTGATGTTCCGCTTGCCGTTGATTCGCAAGGGACGGTGAACTGTAAGTTCTGGGGTTTCGGTTCCGACGGAACTGTCGGCGCCAATAAGAACTCCATCAAGATCATCGGCGATAACACGGATATGTACGTACAGGCATATTTCGAATATGATACGAAAAAATCGGGCGGCGTTACGAAGTCCCATCTCCGCTTCGGTAAAAACCCGATTCGCGCCACATACTACATTAAAGCTGCCGATTTCCTGGCGTGCCATAAGCAGGCGTATATGGGGACCTATGATATTGTCGGCGAAATTCGTGACGGCGGTACGTTCCTCCTGAATTGCAGCTGGACGCCGGAAGAACTGGAAAAACAGTTAAGCAATGAAGTAAAACGGCAGATCGCCAAGAAAAAGATCGAATTTTACATCATTGATGCCACGAAGATTGCCGGTGAAATCGGTCTCGGCAACCGGACGAATACGGTACTGCAGGCGGCCTTCTTTAAACTGGCCAATATCTTGCCTATCGATGATGCTGTTAAGCATATGAAAGACGCCATCTACAAGACGTATATGGCCAAAGGGGACAAGATCGTTTCCATGAACCAGGCGGCTGTCGATCGCGGCTTGGACGGCATGGTAAAAGTCGAAGTTCCGGCTAGCTGGCTCGATCTGCCGGACGATGAAAAAACGGCGGCAGGCAGTGATCTGCCCGAATTTATTCAGAAGATTGTCGCGCCTTCCAATGCCCAGAAAGGCGACGATATTCCGGTCAGCGAATTCGTTCCCTATGCGGACGGTTCCTATCCGGTAGGTTCGACGCAGTATGAAAAACGGGGCATCGCTTCCGTCGTTCCGAAGTGGATCCGTGAAAACTGCATCCAATGTAACCGTTGTTCTCTCGTTTGCCCCCATGCGGCCATTCGCCCGTATTTGGTTGATGAAACGGAACAGCAGAACGCTCCGGCAGGTTTTGAAACTAAACCGGCCATCGGTAAGGGATTGGAAAAATACGGTTTCCGCATCCAAGTTTCGCCTCTCGACTGTTACAGCTGCTACACCTGTGCCAATATCTGTCCGGCCAAGGATAAGGCGCTCGTCATGGAACCGCTCGATACACAGCGCCATGAAAGCGTCAACTGGGATTATGCGCAGACCCTGAGCAAGAAAGAAACGGGGCTCGATAAATTCACGATCAAAGGCAGCCAGTTCAATAAGCCGCTCCTCGAATTCTCCGGCGCTTGCGCAGGTTGCGCCGAAACGGCGTATATGAAGACGTTGACGCAGCTCTTCGGTCATCGGATGCTGATTGCCAATGCAACGGGCTGTACGCAGGCTTGGGGTTCCGCAATGCCGAGTTTGTCCTATACGACCGATGAAAATGGTTGTGGTCCGGCTTGGTCCAATTCCGTATTTGAAGATAATGCCGAGTTTGCTTTGGGCATGTACCTTTCCATGGATCAGCAGCGCGCCGCTATCCGGCTGCACGTTGAAAAACTCATGCCCCTCGTCGACGGAACGCTTCACGAAGCGGCTAAAAAATGGTTGGAATCGTACGGCGTCAGCAATGAAGGGGAAGTGACGGAAGAAACGAGCAAGGCTTTGATTGCCGCCTTGGTCAATGCCAACCTCAGCGGGGAAGCGAAAGAAATCCGCGATTATCTCTTGGCCCATAAAGAACATATCGTGAAGAAGACGATCTGGATGTACGGCGGCGACGGCTGGGCTTATGATATCGGCTACGGCGGCTTGGATCATGTTCTTTCCATGAATGTCAATGTCAATATCATGCTCGTCGATACGGAAGTATATTCCAATACCGGCGGACAGTCTTCGAAGGCTACGCCGATCGGCGCCGTTGCGCAGTTCGCTTCTGCCGGCCGGCGGACGAACAAAAAGGATCTGGGACGTATCCTCATGTCCTATGGTCATATCTACATTGCGCAGGTCGCTCTCGGCGCTGATCCGAATCAGATGATCAAGGCTATCAAAGAAGCGGAAGCCTATGACGGCCCGTCCATCATCATCGCTTATTCGCCTTGCATCAACCATGGCCTCAGCTGCGGCATGGGCAAGGCGCAGGAAGAAATGAAACGTGCCGTTGAATGCGGTTACTGGCATCTCTATCGGTATAATCCGATGCTGGCCGAAGAAGGGAAGAACCCGTTCATTCTCGACTCGAAAGAACCGACCGGTTCCTTCCGCGATTACCTCATGGGTGAAACGCGCTATGCCGCGTTAACGCGTACCTTCCCGGATATGGCTGAAGAACTCTTCTCGAAAGCCGAAGCCTACGCAAAAGATAAATATGCAACATATAAAGAATTAGCAGGAAAATAAGTCTTCTGTTTCAGTAATAAAAATACGCCTACCTTTACAAAATGAGGTGCTGCATTTGCAGCGCCTCATTTTTGTTTTATAATGAAAAAAGAAAACGGCAAGGGAGAGGAAAAAGATGAAGGAAATTTGGTTTGTTCGTCACGGTGAAAGCCTGGCCAATGCGGGAGAAGCAACAAATGATCATGAAACGATACCGCTTTCCTTGCGGGGAAGAGAACAGGCGTCGGCAGTCAGCGACAACATTCCCGAGCCGGAACTGATCATTACGTCGCCATATTTGCGCGCCAGAGAAACGGCGGCGCCGACGTTGCAAAAATGGCCGGCTGCAAAAAGGGAAATATGGGACAGTGTGCGGGAATTCGTCTATTTGGCGCCGGCTACCTGCGTCGGCACGACCTCGGTCCAGCGGCGTCCTCGAGTAGTGGCGTATTGGCGGGCAATGGATCCCGATTACTGTGACGGCAGCGGCGCTGAAAGCTACAGTCAGCTTCTTTGCCGCATCCGGGAGACATTGCAAAGACTGCGGGAACGGAAAGAATCGTTTATCGTCGTGTTTACGCATGCGCAATTTATCCGCAATCTTTTACTTGTCGCGGCGAAGGAAGGGATGGCCGATCGGGAATATATGCGGCAATTTCGTTCCAGTCAGACCGTAAAGAACGGACAGATTATCAAACTGGAGTTTCCCTGCTGAGCTTATCTTGCCGCCGGAGGGCCTTACTTGACAAAATGCGTTGTCCCATGTAGACTAAAACCGTGTATTATTATGGACAGTTCGTTCGTGCCATCCTGTCCCTAAACAAAACCAGGACGCCCGGCATTATTGTCGTTTTGTTGCCACAAAACGGTGAGCTCTGCGTTGCTGCAGGGCTCTTTTTTATAGGAGAAAAAGATGTTTTATTTGGAATGTGAAGAATGCTTTGATGCTGCGCATTTTCTTCGTGATTATGATGGAAAATGCCGCAATATTCACGGTCATCGTTGGCGTGTGATTGCACAGGCCGGCGGCGTGTTGCAACAGGAAAAACAGACTCGCGGCATGGTCATGGATTTTGCTGTTTTGCGGACAGCGCTGAAAGATATTTGTCGCAAACTGGATCATTCGCTGATTTACGAAAAAGATTCCCTTCGGGAACGTACGCTTACCGCTTTGCGGGAAGAGTCCATGCTTTTGACGGAAGTTCCGTTCAGGCCGACGGCAGAAAACTTTGCCGCTCACTTTTTTTCGCTTCTGACGGCGCGAGGAGTAGCCGTGACGGCCGTAAAAGTGTACGAAACGCCGAATAACTGTGCCGTCTATACAGGAGAGACTGAATGCAAGTAGCAGAGAAATTCATCAGCATTAACGGCGAAGGTCCCCGTGCCGGTGCGTTGGCCGTATTTATCCGTTTTCAAGGCTGCAATCTGGCGTGTTCTTATTGCGACACGCGTTGGGCCAATGAAGCGGATTGCCCATATGAAGAGTTGACACCTGAAGCGATTACGGACTATGTTCTCGCTGCCGGCGTTACCAATGTGACGCTTACAGGCGGTGAGCCGCTGCTGCAAGAGGAGATGGCGACGCTTTTGCAGCTTTTTGACAGGAGGACGTCGTGTCAGGTGGAAGTGGAGACGAACGGCGCCGTTCCGTTGGCTCCCTTTTGTACGGCAGGGCGACCGCACTTTACATTGGATTATAAATTGGCCGGCAGCGGCTGTGAAGAGCGGATGGTGCTTGAAAATTTTGCATGTCTCCGGCCCGGTGATGCCGTCAAGTTTGTTGCTTCTACGGAAGAGGATCTGAAGCGTGCCGGGGAAGTTATCCGCCGCCATGAACTGACTGAGCGGTGCACTGTCTATATCAGTCCCGTTTTCGGCCGTATTGATCCGAAACGGATCGTTCGGTATATGAGCCGCGAGAGATGGAACGGTGTGAGACTGCAATTGCAGCTGCACAAAATGATTTGGCCGCCTGATATGCGAGGTGTATAGGGATGATTGACAAGGAAGCTATTGCGGTGCATGTTCGCGGGATTTTAGCGGCCCTCGGCGCCGATCCGGACCGCGCCGGGCTGAAGGAAACGCCGCAACGTGTTGCCAATATGTATGAAGAGGTTTTTGCCGGCATGAATTATTCCAATCAGGAGTTGGCAGCGCTTTTTGCTAAGACTTTTGCCGTTGCAGACGATAACGATGTGACAGCAGCGATGACGGCAGATAAAGATCGCATTGTCGTCATGAAGGATATTGAGTTTTTTTCGTATTGTGAACACCATTTGGCACTCATGTACGACATGAAGGCCACTGTCGCCTATATTCCCGGCAACATGGTCATCGGCTTGTCCAAGATCGCCAGGATCTGTGACATGGCCGGCAGGCGGCTTCAGCTGCAAGAGCGAATCGGAGCGGATATAGCCGACATTCTTTCCCGAA
The DNA here is from genome assembly GCF_900240295.1 of Megasphaera vaginalis (ex Bordigoni et al. 2020). NCBI lineage: Bacteria > Bacillati > Bacillota > Negativicutes > Veillonellales > Veillonellaceae > Megasphaera > Megasphaera vaginalis (ex Bordigoni et al. 2020). Next base: position 487,745 of record NZ_OEQB01000001.1, on the reverse strand, counting down.
TTACGGGCAGTCAGGATATTGCCGTTCTGATTGAAGGCCGGCACAGTTGTGTGACTTGCCGCGGTATCCGCAAGACGAATACGAAAACCTGCACGGCGGAACTGCGCGGACGATTCAAGACGGAAACAGCGTTGCAGCTGTATTTGAAATAAAAGCTCAGGAGGCGGAACATTGAAAGCACTTGTTCTATCTAGCGGCGGTATCGATTCGACGACGGCCCTGGCCATGGCCGTTGCGGAACACGGCAGCGATAACGTCATCACCTTATCCATATATTACGGACAGAAGCATCGGAAGGAACTGGCCGCGGCAGCGTCAATTGCCGATTACTATCGGGTCAGGCACTTGGAAATCAATCTTGACGCCGTTTTTCAATACAGCAATTGCGCATTGTTGCAGCAATCGACAGAAGCTGTGCCACAGGCCACGTATGCAGAACAGATTGCAGCGACAGGAGGAGAAAAGCCGGTAGCGACATACGTTCCCTTTCGCAATGGCCTCTTTCTTTCGGCTGCCGCCGGTGTCGCTTTAAGTGAAGGGTGTGACCTTCTTTATTACGGTGTCCATGCGGAAGATGCCGCCGGTTTCGCTTATCCCGACTGCTCGCCGGCGTTTCAGGCCGGTATCAGCGTCGCCATTTGGGCCGGATCGGGCCATCAGCTTCGCGTTGTGGCGCCGTTTCTGCATTGGTATAAGCGCGATATCGTCAGACAGGGACTGGCCTTGAACGTTCCTTATGAACGGACGTGGTCTTGTTATGCCGGCGGCGAAGTGCCGTGCGGCGTCTGCGGCACCTGTCGGGAACGGGCGGCGGCCTTTGCTGCTAACGGCGCCGTTGATCCGGCGGTGGAAAGGAGAACGCCATGAACGATACGGAAGGGTTGACACGACTCGGCAGTCGGCATACGGCCTATGAAAAGGCCTACAATCCCGATGTGCTGGAAGTTTTTATCAACAAGCACCGTGATCATGATTACTTCGTTAAATTCAACTGTCCCGAATTTACCAGTCTCTGTCCGATAACGGGACAGCCTGATTTTGCGGCTTTGACTATTGCCTATGTGCCGGACGTGAAGATGGTTGAAAGCAAAAGTTTGAAGCTGTACCTGTTTTCTTTCCGCAATCACGGCGCCTTTCACGAAGACTGTGTTAATGTCATCATGAAAGATCTCATCAACTGTATGGAACCGCGTTATATTGAAGTATGGGGGCGTTTTCTGCCACGCGGCGGGATTTCCATTGACCCCTACTGCAATTACGGCAAGGCGGGAACGAAATGGGAAGATATCGCTTGGAAACGTCTGGCTGGACACGATCTGGTCCCTGAACGGGTTGACAATCGCTGAAATAAGTGACGGCGCCGTTTGGAGATAACGGAAGAAAAGCGGCAATGCTAGGCATTGCCGCTTTTTTCATGGTATAATGAAATATCGTTTGAGAGATGTAAAGAGGAGGCTTGCAATGAAGGGCGAAGAACTTATTATCGTTGTTGATTTCGGCGGCCAATACAATCAGCTGATTGCGCGGCGCGTCAGAGAAAATCACGTGTACTGCGAAGTATATCCTTATGGGAAGGCTGTAAATAAGATTAAGGAATTGCAGCCCCAAGGCATTATTTTTACCGGCGGCCCGGCCAGTGTCTATGAAGAAAAGGCGCCGAAAATCAGTGAAGAAGTATTTAATTTGGGGATTCCCGTTCTCGGCCTCTGTTATGGCATGCAATTTATGGCACAGACCCTGGGGGGCGTGGTAGAGCAGGCGGAATTGCGCGAATTCGGCAAGACGCCGACAGCTGTCGATACGGCATCGCCTTTGTTCAAGGGATTGTCTGCTGAAGAGATCGTCTGGATGAGCCATACAGATTACGTTGCATCCATTCCGGCGGGATTTGAAATTATCGCGCATACAGCAAACTGTCCGGTTGCGGCCATGCAACATACGGAACGGCGGCTCTATGCCATGCAATATCATCCGGAAGTCCTGCATACGGAACATGGCAAGGAGATGCTACGTAACTTCCTTACCGAAGTTTGCGGCTGCAGCGGCAAGTGGACGATGGCCAATTATGCCAAGGCCGCTGTTGCCAATGTCCGTGAAACGGTCGGTGACGGTAAAGTCGTTCTCGCGCTCTCCGGCGGTGTCGACAGTTCCGTGGCGGCAGCGCTGATTTCTAAAGCCGTCGGCAGTCAACTGACCTGTATCTTTGTCGATCACGGTCTAATGCGCAAAAATGAAGGCGACGAAGTGGAAGCCGCTTTCCGGCATTCGGGCATGAACTTTATCCGCGTCGATGCGTCGGCGCGCTTTCTCGGCAAACTGAAGGGCATTACCGATCCGGAACAGAAACGAAAAATTATTGGCGAAGAATTTATCCGCGTCTTTGAGGATGAAGGCCGTAAAATCGGCGCCGTTGACTTTCTGGCCCAAGGGACGATCTATCCCGACGTCATCGAGTCGGGCACCGGCGATGCCGCCGTTATCAAAAGTCACCATAACGTCGGCGGCCTGCCGGCAGTCGTTGATTTTAAAGGTCTCATCGAACCGCTGCGCAACCTTTTTAAAGATGAAGTGCGCGAACTTGGCGCCGAACTCGGCTTGCCGGACTATCTCGTCTGGCGGCAGCCGTTTCCGGGGCCTGGCCTCGCCATTCGCGTCATGGGGGAAATTACTTCGGAAAAACTCGCCATTCTCCGTGATGCCGACGCCATCTTCCGCGAAGAAATCGCCAAGGCCCGATTGGATCGCTCCATCAACCAGTACTTTGCCGTTCTCACTAATAACCGCTCCGTTGGCGTCATGGGCGACTTCCGTACCTACGACTATACCTTGGCCCTGCGCGGCGTCACGACGACAGACTTCATGACCGCCGACTGGGCTCGCATCCCTTATGACGTCCTCGACACCATCTCCGGCCGTATCGTTAACGAAGTATCGCACATTAACCGCATTGTTTATGACATAACCAGTAAACCGCCTTCGACGATTGAGTGGGAATAATTAAAAAATAATAACATAAGATGCGCCCTGTATTTGTTTATAGTAATACAGGGCATCTTATGTTATTGTGGGTAACTTAATCTAATGAAAGTGATAATAGGTACGAGAGATAAAATTGAGATTAAGCTCTCGAATGTAAATTTGAGTATACTAATTGTTTTATGGCAGATTATTGAATCCGATGTTTGTTAAGGTAGGTACCCCTTTTTCGAAGCGAATGATTTCACCAACGGCTCCTTTCCCCATCCTAGTAAGTGCTTCATAAGTATTAGCACCATTATGGGGCGTGCCTACAAAATTAGGACAAGTAAATAGTTTATGATGAGCAGGTAATGGTTCTTCGATAAAAGCATCAAAACCAGCACCTAAGATTTGATGATTTTGTAAAGCTTCATAGAGATCCTCTTCGTTTACAATTCCACCGCGAGACGTATTTATTAAAATGGTTGAAGTGGACATTAAAGATAGTTCCTTGTTGCTGATCATATTTTTAGTGGAGTCATTTAATGGGACTGATATTGATATTATGTCACAAGTTTGTATAAGTGTATTTAAATCTCTTTCATACTGAAATCCCATGTCATTACATTTTTCTTTTGAAATAAATGGATCGTAAGCTAGAATATCCATGTTAAAGCCGGCTTTTAGCCTAGTACCGACAAGATAACCAATATGTCCAATACCAATTAAGCCTAGACGTTTACCTGTTATTTCATAGCCTTTGAGAAACATCGGCTGATTACGTTCTAATCCTTTTTCGTTGCAATTATGAGACCAAGTAATTTTACGAGCACAATCTAGTATTAAGGCAATTGTCTGTTCAGCAACAGAATTCGAATTTGCGACTGGGGTATTGGTAATTACAATTTTTTTGCTTTTAGCATAGGGAATATCAATATTATCTGTGCCGACACCATGTTTGGCAATAATACGGAGATGGGGCATGCTGTCAATTAGTTCTTTACTAATTTTATAAGTTCTTACTATGCATGCTTCAGCTTCTTTTATATCGTTTATTCTGGGATCATCCCAAGTGATGACATCCAAATTTTCTTTTGCATAGCTTAATGCGTCGGGGGATATTGGATCGAAAATATATGTCTTCATAGCCTGTAAAGCCTCCTTTTTGTGGGCAATTTAATGATGTTTTTCAATTGTATCTTCCGTAGAGGGTGTTTTTTGGAGAGGTTCAATCATTGTTAGCAATAAAATAAATACAATTGCGGACATGCTTGCTAGAAATGGAAAGACGCTATCCCAACCAAAAGAATCTAAAATTAATCCTACTGCAAATGGGCCGAAAGCGCCTCCTAATGATCCTGCTGTATTTACAATAGAAGCAGCAAATGATACTTTTTCTTTTGTAGCAATCCCCATTGGATAAGCTAGAAACATTGAGTAACCAAGATTTAAAAATATCCCAGCAAGCAGTAATAAAATGCCAAGGATCGTCATGTCATCAGGAGCAAATTTTAAAGAATACATTAAGAAAACTGTGCTAATTGCTGTAATCAACATAACTGGTTTACGGCGACTATGAAATAACTTGTCTGAAAGAGTACCGCCAATTATATTGCCTAAAACAGCACCAACCCAAGGGGCAGATGCAACTAATCCGACTTTAATAATTGTAAATTGCTTTACTTGTGCCAGGTAAGTAGGAATCCAAGTCATAATAGTGTATGTGATTGCAACCAAGAAAAAATATCCAGCAGCATCAGCCCATATACTCCAAGATCTTAATATTTCCGAATTTGTACTTAAGGGTTCTATAAGTTTTGTTCGAATAATTTTATCAATAGCTCCATCGGGATTCTTTATAGTAGTTGCTGATTTGTTCTTAACATTATTAAGGGTAATTGTTGGGTGTTCTATATAATATACTTCGGCTTCATTAGTATATTGACTATTACGTGGATTATCTCTGATTAAAATATACCAAAGTACAGCTAAGAATATACCAGGAATAGCAAATGCATAAAATACAGTGCGCCAACCAAAGCTTAAAATAATCCAGGCACAAAGAGGCGGGACAAAAGCAGGAGCAAACTTGATGGAAGACAAGTAAATGCCAGTTGCCATCCCTTTTTCTTGTGTAGGAAACCACTTATTGATTGTGGTAATTGAACCAATATTGATAGGACCTTCTGCAAGACCTAGCAATGTTCGAGCTCCTTTGAGATGCATTGCAGAGTCAGCAATACCCATAATAAAAGTAGCAATAGAAGTCAATAATATAGAAATGGAGTAGAATCCGCGTATTCCTTTTTTACTATATAAATGTCCTGCAGGAATTTGTACAATTGCGTAAGCTAAATAGAAAAAACTAGCCATAGCGCCTATATCTGTATTACTTAATGAAAAGCTCTCTTTCATGTAAGGAACTACCATGCCTATATTGGAGCGGTCAGCACCAGCTACCGCGTAAATACAGAAAATCATTGCCAGAACAAACCAACGATAGTGCGTCTTTTTTTTATTCATAGAAAGGCCCCCCTTGAGAAGATTTTTAGATTATTTAATTTGATTAGCTGTGAGCTCTATTAATTCTAGCGAAGGATTTTTTTGATTGATTTTTGATACTTCTACAATTAACTTGTATAGGTCCACTTTCTTTTTCTTAGCCACTTCTTTATAAAGAGCGATAAAACTAGAATGACATCCAGAGTAGCCAAGGATAAGATCCAAAGGAGCGATTGGATTATGGTATCCTTCTTTTAGCATAGCTGGCATTAGTTCGTTATCAATGAAATGAAGCAAATTATAAAATTCATATTTCGTATTGGAACCTTGTCGTTGAAGTAGGGCTAACATTCCTTCTGTTGTAATATTACCGGCACTACGAGCCATTCCCATGAGGCCACAATCAATGAAATCTGCTCCTGCAGTAGTGGCTGCGAGTGCATTAGCCATGGCCATTCCCAAATTGCTATGGCCATGGAACCCAACGGGAATAGAGACTGTATTTTTTAACTTTTTAGTATATTCGGATACTTGATCAGGAAACATATATCCAGCAGAGTCCATAATAGTAATAGCCTGTACACCGACAGATTCAAGTAATTTTGCTTCTTCCATCAATTGATCAGGAGTAAGAATATATGCTTTCATTAAGCTATATTTTGCCTCAAGTCCAGCATTACGAACCATTTTTATTGCCTGGATAGCAGTATCTCCGTCACCGGCATTTGCACCAATACGTAAAAAACTTAACCCTTTTTCTGCGGTTTTATGAATCAACTTTTCGTTAGCATTTTTGGCTGATTGGAACATTCCAATATGACCTTTTCTGACGTAAGGAGCAATTGCGTCGAGATACTCTTCATCTGAGACAGGGGCAATTTTTCCACCGTTCTGCATACTACCGAGTCCAGTGCAATGCCCCATTTCAATGGTTGTGATATGACTGTTCAATAATCCTTCGATTATTAATTTTGTCATCGAGATAGAAAATCCAGCGCCGACTACATTAGCACCATCACGGAGTGTACAATCCATAATTTTCATTTGAAAACATCCTTTCGTAGAAATAACACATAGTAAAATGCAAGAACAAGATAATTGCCTTGTGAATAAAGCATAATATAACTGCAAATAAAATAAAAATAAATAATGAGCATATGTAAATATTTATTATATTAATATTTACATATGCTCATATAAGTGATAGCTTAGATAAATAGGGGGGATTATAATGAATAAAGATTTAATAGAAACATTCCTCACTGTTTCCAAAGTTAAAAATATTAGTAAAGCCGCAAACCTTTTATATGTGTCGCAGGAAACTGTGAGCCATCGCCTAAAAATTTTAGAAGATAAAGTAGGCGCTATATTAGTAATAAGGAACAAGGGGATTAAAAGAGCTGAGCTTACTTTGGCGGGACAAAACTTTTTACCATTAGCGCAAAATTGGTTCAATTTGAATTCTGAGCTGGAAGATTTTTGTTATAGGCCACAAGTAATAGAATTATCTATTGGAACTGTCAATAGTGTAAATAATTATTTATTTAGTGGGTTTTATAATAAACTCAAAAATGATCCATTAGATTGGAGATTAACGATAAAGACAATGCATACGGAAGAGTTATATGAACAAGTCGCGTTGAACACGGTGGATGTGGGATTTCCTTTGAGTCATATTTCGCATAAACAAATTACAATAAAAAAAGTTCATTCTGAAAAATTGATGGTAATTAGTCGAAAGCCTATTGCATCAAAAAAGGTGCTTATGCCAGGTGATTTGGATGGAGATAAGCAAATATATATTAATTGGGGATCAACGTATCGACACTGGCATTCACGTTATTTCCCATCATACATTAAACCTAAATTTGCGGTAGATACGGCAAAAATTGCATTGGATTTATTAGATGAAGATTCTTGGTTTTTTGCTCCATATAGCATTTGTCTTAATTTAAGGAAACAACAAGGCATTGTTATATCAGCTTTAGCGGTAGAAACACCAGCTAGGGAATTATTTATGATATATGATCCGTCATTATATAAACGCAAACGGAGAGAGATAGTCTTATTTCAATGGAGAATTCTTCATTACATACGAGAACAAGAAAAAAATATGTTAGAGATGGTAAGAAGATTTTATACAGAGAATCAATTAGAATATGTATTTGATAAAGATTATTTATGATAAATGTATATGTAATTATAGTGCTGAATATCAATTTATAAATAAAAATGAGCTATTCTCTCAAACTTTTGACAGTAAGATTCGGGAATAGCTTTTTATGGCTGAGCATATAACATAAAATAACAGCATACAAACGATTATATTAGATAGCTTAATAGTATTATGATGAAATTCTCCATATAAAATTCGTAGGATAACCATACATATGTTATGCCAGTAGTAAAAAAAGAGTCTTCTTTGTGTTATGATTTACGTGTTCATCTCTCCCTACAAAGGCGCTTCTCTCATGAACGGGTTAACACAGGCTAGCCGCTTTCGGTTAGCCCTTTTTGTCTATGTTGACTCTATGGTGTGCCCAGGGCCACCTATACGTATCGTACCGGTCGTATGTTCATCTGTCGCTTCCGGCAGCGTTATGATGGTACATCGCTTTAAGCTACTCGTTTACGCCGCCCTCATGTCCGTCCGGCTCAATATACGCCGGCCAGAGCGCTTTGATCCGCCATGTGCACCACACTATTTCCATGAGAGTCTTGGCGTTTTTTGGATTTCCTTGCGGCTGTTCTTTGCCCAAGTTTTTTGTTTTCTATGAAGCTGGTGTTTCGCTAAGGTCAAAGTTCCTAATTTTGAGCGCCGTCCCTAATCCTAACATATCCCAACTGTTCCCGTGGGCAGGTCAGGTTGTTTTTTCCAGATCGATTGTTTGATTGATTATTGGTTGGATGAGGTGTTCGTGGTGTGTGGCGATAATGAGGGTTTTACCTGCCTTTTTCAGATTCGGCAGAAATTCTTCGAGCCATGCCAGTCCTTGTTTGTCGAGATGGCTTTCCGGTTCATCGAAGATCCAGACAGACGGATTCATGGTGAGGATTGCGGCGATGGCCGTCCGCTTTTTTTCCCCGCCTGACAGGGAATACGGAGCTCGTTCCGTTAGTTTTGTCAGGCCCAGGAGTTCTATGGCGTCGTCTACTCGTTGTTTTACTTTTTCATAAGGCAGACCCATCTGCATCGGGCCGAAGGCCAGTTCTTCGCGGACTGTGCTGCAAAACAGTTGCGAATCGGGATTTTGCCAGACATAGCCGAGGCGTTGGTGAAACCATTTGGAATAGCGATGTTCGCTCATTTTTGCCGCCGTGATCATCGTTCCTTCAAAGGTGTAGGTTCCGTGTTGCGGGAAGATGATTCCGTTCAGGATACGGAGCAGTGTTGATTTCCCTAAGCCGTTGGGGCCGGTAAGGAGCGTTGCCGTCCCTTGCTCGATCGTAGCGGTTACGTGTGCCAGGAGCGGTGTTTCGTCGTAGGCAAAGCAGATATCGTCGAGGTTAATCATAGCAGCACTCCTTCGGTGCGGATAAATAAATAGAGATAGCCTGATAGCGAAAGGAGTAGGATGAGGTCTCGCCAGCCCGGGCTCGTTCGTTTTTCCTTGCCGTGCAGATACGTGCCGGTAAAGCAGCGGCAACGCATGGCATCGTACGTGTCTTGCGACAGGCCGGCAGACTTTTGCAGTACGACGCCCATCACTCCGCCCAGTGCCGGCAGCTTGGCCGGGTTATGACCGACAGAGCGAAGTTTCAGCGCTGTCAGGAGGGTGGCGGCCTGGTCACCTAATAAGGCGATGAAGCGCAATGTCGTATCAAAGATGAAAATGACCAGTACAGGGAGGTGGAAGGCCTGCAGGGCGGCGGTCAGCTTGTTCCAGGGGGTGTATTCCCGCAAGGTCAAAAGCAGCGTAACGGTGAGAAACGTTTTATACGGCAAGAGCAGTACGTACCGGCCGTTGCCGAGAAACAGGGCAGGCGCGACGATCAGGGCGGAGATGACGGCCGTCGCCAGCGCTGTGCGAAGATGGTCACGCAGAACGTTGCCCGGCAAAGAGCAGAGACAGACGAGTTCGCCGGCAAGGACGCCCCACAGGAAGAGCGGTGTTCTGGATGAGACGATAAGGATGCTGAGGGTGAAGGTGAAAATAAGGGCGATGACGGCGTTGGGCGGGTTGGTGCGGCGACAGCCTTGGTTGCGCAGGGAGGCGAGGACAGAAAACAGTCGCAAGAGGGAACGGGAAATAAAATAATCCCGGTCTGTACCGGGATTATAAGATTCTTCGCGCTTGACCCATGTTGGAAGTTCCACGGTCATGACCTCCTCAGCTGTCGCGGTGAACCGTCGTCTTGGCATGGGCGCGCGGCGGCATAAAAGTAGGGACGAGTTTAAAGATAATCATGAGCAGCGCTGTCCCAATTACGGCGGACAGCATATAACCGAGTTCGTCGGGGAGACCGGCAACGGTGTAATCGGGCAGGAAGGAAGTAAAGGAAAAACCGTTTTCCATACCTGACGGCGTATAGCCCAAGGCCGTGCCAAAGTATGTCGTGTCGGCCAATTCTTCAGGAGCCCATTCGCCCCAGGCCGTACCGGCGGACAGCAGTCCTAAGGGCGTAGCCAGGATCAGCGCTCCCAGAAGAGCCAACACGGATTTGTCGGAACGGCTCGGGCCATTCAGCGTGAACAGATTTGGTGAAGTTTTGCGGATGTAAGATAGGACAGCCGTTGTAAATATGGCCTCGGCTAAACCGAAAAGAGTCAGATGTCCGAGCATCATCGCCGGGACGGAGATTTGGAGAGGGTATGGGCAATAAAGGGCTTGTCCGGCTCCGTCTGTAAACAGCAGCGGCTGGATGCCGAATTCCACAGCGGCCAATAAGGCTGCGGCATTGATCCCGATATAGGCGGCGATAGATGCGGCAAGGCCGGCGGGAATTTTCTTTTTTAACTTGTCATAGGTAAAATAACCGATGAAAGGTAAAATGAAGGCCATATTAAAGCAATTTGCTCCGAAAGCCAGTATGCCTCCGTCACCGAAGAATAAGGCCTGTATGAACAGCGCAATGCTGATGGCGAGGCAGGCTGCGTAAGGGCCGAAGAGAATAGCAATCAATGTGCCGCCTACGGCGTGTCCCGTCGTACCGCCCGGCAGAGGAATGTTGATCATCATACTCAGGAAGGAGAGGGCTGCAGCAATGCCCAAAAGCGGCAGTTTTTCACGAGGAATGTCTTCGCGTACCTTTCTGACGGAAATGAGCCAGACAGGGACCATCAACGCGTCAAAGATACCACAGGTGGAAGGGCTTAGATAGTTTTCCGGAATATGCATGGTTCAGCCTCTTTTCTTGCAAAATAAACTTACACTTAATTGTACTGGAAACGACAGATAAATTTAAGCCCATAGGGGGGATATGGGATAGACCTTGCGGCGCGTTTTCACAGCGCTTCTTTTTATACCGGTGAGATCGTTTTCGTTACCAGTCGAACGCAGTCAATGAAGAGGCAGATAAAAGCGCGGGAATTACCGACAGAAGACAGGGGAGAGAAAGGCTTTCGGATGAGGAGCTGTAGTAACGTCATTTCCATCCTGTTGAATCAAGACAACGGCGGGATTATAATGATAAAAAGGCAGGCAGATAAGAAATGTGCCGTATGATCAGGTAAATGGGAGCATGGGAATGATGGATATGAGTAGATTCTTTATATATGGCTTTATGGCTATTAATATTCTAACTTTCTGCCTTTACGGTTGGGACAAGTACTGCGCCGTACGGCATCGCTGGCGTTTGTCGGAGTTCTTGCTTTTAGGGACGGCGGCACTTGGCGGCAGTGTCGGGGCGCTCCTGGCGATGAACCTGTTCCGCCACAAGACACGGCACTTCACGTTCGCATACGGCGTTCCGTTTTTGCTGATGGTACACGGTGCGCTTGTCGTGCTGTTCCTTTATCTGTAAAATGACGCTGGGACGGATTTGGGGTCGGTAACGCAGCTTTCGAAATCGGGGACCGATTAAAATGTTGCGAACAGGTACCGACAGGCGGTTGAGTGACAGATAAAAATAGATGATGATGCAATATAAAAATAATGCAATGGATATATTCCCGTTGTCACAGAAAAAGATTTGTTTTATACTGAAAATATACAAATACAGTGATTTTTGTGCGGATATGCTTGGGAGGGATCATGATGGAATTGCAGAAACTCGTTTATTCGGTGGATCGGGGCGTTGCCGTTATTACGATGAATTACATGAAAAATCTCAATGCCATTGACGAACAAATGGCTGCAGAACTCATGTCTGCGCTTGAAGCGGCAGAGCGTGATCCGCAAGTCGGAGCGGTTGTGCTGAAAGGTCAGGAAAAGGCTTTTTCCGCCGGCGGTGACATCGGCTATTTTTACCAGCTCATACAGGCCGGCGGCGAAGTTAATATGGACGGGCTGATCAGTAAGGTTGGCGATGTGGCCGACTGGATGAAACGGATGAGCAAGATCGTTATTACTTCTGTCAGCGGTGCGGCTGCCGGTGCCGGCGTGAGCCTGGCCCTCGGCGGTGACTTCCTGATTTGCGCCGATAATGCCAAGTTTATTCTCGCTTTTGTCAATTTGGGGCTGGTTCCCGATACGGGGGCGACCTACTTGCTGTCCAAGATGATCGGCGCGTCCCGGACGATGGAACTGGCCGCTACGGGGCGGCCGGTAGGGGCGGAAGAAGCCAGAGATTTGGGATTGGCCTGCAAGGTGACATCTGTTGCCGAATTGGATGGGGAAACGATGAAATTCGCCGCCAAGATCGCCGCAGGACCGTTAATCGCGTACAAGAACATCAAGAAACAGATCTATGCGGCGGTATATGCCGATTATCAGCAGTGGCTCGACGAAACGGAGGTGCCGACGCAGCGTGAGTGCGCCGCTTCTCTGGATTTCCAAGAGGGCTGTAAAGCTTTTATGGAAAAGAGACAGGCGCAGTTCACCGGAAAATAGGCTGAAGTCGGTAAGGCGTGGGTAATCGATATCATGCCGGAGCGGCGTTGCGTTGCTATTACCTCGGACGGATTGGTACTGCGCGAATCGGTTCCGAAGTATATTGTCGAAGACAGTCGTTTCTGCCCGGCAGCGGATTTCTTCGTTCCCGATACGGACGGCAGTATGATGTAGTCTTGCCGTTTCAGACAGGATGAGCAAACAGGGCGTACCGTTGGCGGTATGCCCTGTTTTAAGTGACGGATACGGTGCCGCAATCGTTTTCCCTTTCAGGCCAGTGGCGGGAACTGCGATACAGGCGTTACCGATACCGTTGCGTCGCCTTGTTTTTTATTGTAGCTTAAGAAGGAAGCGCCCCTTGCTGCGCGCTGTAATCGCTGCCGGCAGAGACAGCACGCGATGTGTTCCTGCAAACACGGGAGCGGCAAAGGGAACGATGATCAATTGGCCACTTAAAAGACGGGAGATGGCGGGAGCATATACAGAGAGAAGCAGAACATGGCAACGGAACCGTATATCAGAACGGCGCCGGCGGCAGATGCGGCGGCTATACGGGCGATACCTGTTATATGGAGCGAACGGCGATCACCTTCGAATACGATGTGCTGAGAGAAGCGGAGTTCGAGCGGCGGATTGCGCAGACACCGTGGCGATATCCTTATCTCGTCCTGGGCTGCGGCGATAGGATGACGGTTATGCCTGCGCCAGTCCTTTTGCCGGTCGGGCGGCTTACGATTGGTTCTGTGCAGTGCGCAGCTATCTGGATCGGTCCCGGCAGAAAGTGGGCTTGCCCGTTTTCTGTATACGGCGCTTGCAGACAGACTGCAGTCTATGGGGATACGGAATCTGTATGCCTGCTTTACATAGCCGGTGGAAGCGGATGCCTGGTTGACACGCAACAGTATGCAGCTCCCTGCTCATCCCGGTTTTGTGCAGGACGGCAGATTTCATCGCTGCGCTTACAAGCTTGATCACTGGTATGATATGATTTGGATGGACAAAGAAATCGGCTCTCCCGATGTGCCGCAGCAGCCGGTCCGTTTCGGTCAGCTGCCGTAAGTGGCGGAGCGGCAGGTATTGCAGTGTTTGAAAGGACAGGTGAAACGAAGAATGCGGCGATATGCGGCAGCTTTCGACATGGGAAAAAAGAAGGAAACAGTGCTTACTGATGACCTTGTTTATGAGATATTAGCCGTCGTTGCCGAGATTCCGCCGGGAAAGGTGGCGACATACGGGCAGATTGCCCGTCTCATCGGCAGGGAGCACAATGCCCGTTTGGTCGGTAAAGTCCTGAGCCGGAGCGCCTTTTACGGAGCCTATCCCTGTCATCGCGTCGTCAATCACGCCGGACGCCTCGCGCCTACGTGGTCCGGTCAGCGGCAGCTGTTAGCCGCGGAAGGCGTGCCTTTCAAGGGTAACGGCTGCGTCGATCTGCAGGCCGTCTTGTGGACGGAGTTGTAACGGTTTGGTTACGGTTTTGTTCGCGTTTTGTGATAAAAACTGCGGTATCAAGTGCGTTTTCGCACAATTTCTTTTCAACGTGCGCAAACGATGAGACGGACAACCGCTTTTTTTGGTATAATAATATCGTCATTACGAGAATACGGGAGGTGTTCATGATGAAAAAGAAATTGATTGTAGCTGCAGTTGCTTTATCGGTGTGCAGTTTTTCTGCCGGATCGGTCATGACGTCACAGGCTTTCAGTCTCGGCAGTCTGCTGAAGCTCGGCGGTATATCTTTTGTTGTAGATAAATATGGTTCACAGATCAATACGTTTTTGAATAATCTGTTGCGGCAAAACAATCTGAGTACGACGTATGCCACAAAAGTCGTGCCTATTGTCAGTATCGGCACCAGCGGCTATGTCGGCGCGGCGCAGGTGACGGGGCCGACGGAAGAGGTCGATCAGGTCAAGGCCGTGGCCCAGCTGGAAGCCAGCTTTAACGGCATTGCCAGAGTCAAAGGACTGGTTCCCGTCGACAACGTCAATCCGTCCGGAGCCAGCCGCATTCAAGGCGTCGGCGTCTCCGCCATTATCGATATCAAGCTGTAAGGACAGAAGGCTGATCTGGTGTATGCACGCAAAAGCATTCTTCATGAGTTCATGAAGAATGCTTTTTTCTATGCGTTTTCCCGATTTATTGATATAATAAAATTATATTCATTGCTTATCAATGGCAATCAATGAAAATGAATGAGAAAGAGGTATTTGGGAATGAAAACCAAACGATATCTATCGCTGGCAGTAGCCCTCAGCCTGTTCGGCGCTGTCGCGTACTCAGGTGTGCAGGCGGCAGAACCGGCCGATCTGTATAGTCATGAACATCATGAAGTGTCCTCACAGACGGTGTCGTCCGAAACGACTTCGTATAAGCGTCAGGACAGCGCGGTGCAGTCGACGGTGTCGATGACGAAGACGATCGGCGAGGAACGGGTCAGTCAAGAAGCCGGCAAACTCACTGCGCCCTACTTGCCGCAGATGAAACTGCATCAAATTCCTTACGCAGCGTCTTCCCTGCCGGAAAAGATCCGCCAGGAGTATGACCGCAATTACAAAGACGGCGTCTTAGCCAGAGTCAAGGTTAAAGGAAAGTGGGGCCTTATCGGCACGAACGGGCAGACATTGATTGTGCCGCAGTATAAAGAATTGGCCTATGATCAAGGCGGCATCTTTTTGGCAAAGGAAAAGAAGGACTGGACGTTTGTCGATAAACAGGGGCGACCTCTACCCGAGACGGCGACAGTGACAGCGACAACGGCGCCAAGCGATGAAGCCGATGTCTTGCTGCCTTTCAAAGATAAAGGGAAATACGGCTTTTTAGACCGCAGCGGCAACGTCGTCATTGCACCGGCGTATAAAGAGGTATATACGGGCTTCAGTGAAGGCTTGGCCTTCGTTAAGAATCAAGCAGGCAAGAAAGTCGCCATCGATCGCAGCGGGGCGGAAGTCTTTGTTGCGCCGTACGATGAACTGTATGCTTTTGATAACGGCTTGGCCGAATACAGACGGCACGTACAAGGCTTTAATTGGGGCTCGCTGTTGGGAGTCGTCATTGGCAGTTCTTTCAATCAGGCTACGATCCCGGCCTCTATGGCGGCCTGACCTATGATGGCGTCAAACGCGGTTATATCGACCGGCAGGGACATATCGTCATCGACAGCAAACTCGACGAAGTCTATCCGATGACAGCCTTCGGCACCTTTGTCAAAAATAAGGGCAAGCTTTCCTTTGTCAATCGACAGGGACAAGCTCTCATCGGGCCGGCTGATTATGTCATCGATCAGGGAACACTCGATGACTTGGGCGGGCTCGTTTCGCTGAAAGACAAGGGCAACGGAAAATACGGCGTCTTCAGTATGGTCGACGGCGCCCAAGTCGCGCCTTTCGCCTACGATGCGATCACATTTTTGGGCTCCGAACGGATGCTCTTGCAGCGAGGGGAAACGCGATATCTTGTCGATGAAACGACGGGCGAAAGCGTCAATACAGTAGCGAAAGGGATAACGGTCATGCCCTTCGGCGTAGAAAATCGGACGTGGCGTTTCGATGAAAAGAAAAATTATGCGATTATCGACCAAAACGGACAGGTTCTCTTTACGGCTCCGGCAGGAACGATTACGAAGGTGAAGAATTTCCGCAACGGCGTAAGTCCCGTCCAAGTCGGCAAGCTTTGGGGCGTCGTGGACGGCCAAGGCCGTTGGCTGGTTCAGCCGCAGTATGACGATTTGGATTTAGTTTAATGATACGCACATTATCGGCAGCTTTCTGGTCGGTAATGTGCTTTTTAAGGCCGGCCGGGAACGTGGTATGCTTACAGCAGAAAAAGAGGGAAGGGAGCGTTTACGATGATCGTTATGGCTGCCGTTGATACGGCATTGGGACTGCTTTTTAACGGACGCCGGCAAAGTCAGGACAGTGTGCTGCGGCAGCATTTGTTGACAAAAGCGTCCGGCCGTCTTTGGCTCAACGCCTATTCGGCTGCGCAGTTTGACGCGGCGCAGCAAGCGCAGCTGCAAATAGCGGAAGATTTTTTGCAGCAAGCAGGGCCGGCAGAGTATTGTTTTGTTGAAGATCAGGCGCTGCAGCCTTACGCGGAAAAGATCGAAAAGGTGATGTTATTTCACTGGAATCGTGCCTATCCCGGCGATGTGTTTTTTGATTTAGCGTTGGCGAGTCCGTGGAAACGTATATCTGTCGTTGATTTTGCCGGCTCGTCGCATGAAAAGATTACGGAAGAGGTGTATGTTCGATGAAAAAACGGTTACAAGGCGTCGTGTTGCTGCTTATGGCGGTCTTACTGCTGGTCGGCTGCGGCACTCAGGGCGACAACGCGGCTGCGCAGCATAGTACGTCACCGAGCAAGGAGACCGCCGTTACTACTGCTGCCGTTGTCAACTTGGCGGACATACCGGCTTTTGCCGGCAAGCCTTACGTCGTACTCAACGGCAATCAGCCGTCTTTTCCGCAGACCGATATAACGGCGACTTCCTTTGAACGGTACAGCGACTTGGACAGTTTGGGTCGATGCGGTCCGGCTTACGCCAATATCGGCATCGATATCATGCCGACGGAAAAGCGCGGCGCCATCGGCAATGTCAAACCGTCGGGCTGGCAGACTGTCAAGTATGATTCCGTCGATGGCAAATACTTATACAATCGCTGTCATCTCATTGGCTATCAATTGGCGGCGGAGAACGCCAATCCGAAAAATCTGATTACCGGTACAAGATACCTCAATGTGACGGGCATGCTGCCTTTTGAGAATATGGTGGCCGACTATGTGAAGGAAACGAAGCACCACGTCCTTTACCGGGTGACGCCGATCTTTGCCGGCAATAACCTCGTGGCCGGCGGCGTACAGATGGAAGCCTATTCGGTCGAAGACAAGGGGGAAGGCATTTGCTTTAATGTGTTTGTCTATAACAACCAGCCGGGCATTGAAATCGATTATCAGACCGGCAAAAGCCGTCAGCAATAATTGCGGCAACGGCAGAACGACGGCGCGGCATTCTTTAAAAAATACCGGCGAGAGTGTACTTTTTCCGACTGGTTCTGTATAATGGAAGAAAATCCTGCCGGTACGGGAAGACGGGACGGCTTGCAGCGATTCCAATTCATTATTGACGAGGTGTTTCTCTTGGCAAAGCGATATTATGAGCTCCATGTGGCAGGCTGCACACGGCAGTTGCCCATTTTGAACGTGACGGACAAATTGGCGATCGCCGGATTCGTGATTCTCGGCGATACGGAAATCGTGGAAAATACGGCGAAAGAGATGGTAAAAAAGATTCCTGCCGATACGGAAGTACTGATGACGGCGGAAACGAAGGGGATTCCGTTGGCTGCCGAAATGGCGCGTATCCTCGGTATGAAGCGGTATGTCATTGCCCGCAAATCGGTTAAGGCCTATATGGAAAATCCGTTAATTGTGGAAGACGAATCGATTACGACGCAGGGGAAACAGATGCTCTGTCTGATGGATACGGATATTGCCTTGATCCGCAACAAGAAAACTCTTCTCCTTGACGATGTCATCAGCACAGGCGGGTCGATGAGAGCGCTGGCCGAATTGGCCGAAAAAGCCGGAGCCGAGATCATCGGCAAAGCGGCGATCCTGGCGGAGGGCGACGCGGCGATGCGGCAGGATATCATTTATTTGGAAAAGCTGCCTCTTTTTGACGCGGAATAAGCAATGGGCAAAAAGAATCTTCCTTGTACGCCGGGGAGATTCTTTTTTTGTATCCTTAAATGGAGAATTATGGTATACTATAGAAGGGCAAAGAAAAGACGTTGTTTTTCAAGCCTGCTAGGTAGAGTGAGATGAAGATGATGAACGGTTCGGCAGAAGTGATAGAACAGCTTAAAAACAGGAATAAGGAAAAAGTTGCCGAATTGGCTGCCGTCATTCAGCAATACGATACGCGCCGTTTTCATGACGGTCCTTATTTGGAGGCACGCTATCTCCGTACAATCGGCAAGCTGGAACAGAAAGTTTTCGGTTTGTATGTCATTTCGGAAGGAATCAAAAAAGAAATCGAATTGTCCAAGCAGTACGTCGGCAAAGGCGAAAAGCCTGACAAGACGGAAATTGCCAAAGCTTTGGCGCTGTCGCTGAAAGGGTATCGGGATAAGCTTGTCGAAATGGCGGCCAAGCAGGAAGAGGCCGCAACGTATCTGGCGGCGCCCTGGCTGAGTGAAGAACAGGATCGGGACTTGCAGCGCCTTTATCGGCAGGCAGTCAAGGCGGTCCATCCCGCCGTTCGTTTCAGCGATACGGAAGCGATCCGTTCTTTGTGGAAGCAAGTCGTTCAGGCTTATCAGCGGGGCGATTTGGAGCGGCTCAGAGAACTGACGGTTCTTGCCGATCAGGAGTCTCTCACTGCGGCGCAACCGGAGGCGGGCGATGCTACAGCTTTGGAACGGCGCATTGCCAAGATAGATGGCCGCATCGAAGCGTATAAAGAAAAACTGGCGGCTTTGGCCAATGCCTATCCGTTTACGATGGAAGAGCTGCTGCACAGTGAGGCGCTCCAGGATCGGAAAACAGACGAGTTGTATCATCTCATTGAACAATACGAAGCGTATATCAGAGAACTGACGGCGACGTTGGCGCTGCTTCAGGCGCCGATGGGGCCTGTAAGCTGAAAACGGAAGGAGATCGTACTATGAATGATATAGGAAAGAAAATTACAGATGCTTTGCAATATCGGTTTGCTTGTAAGAAGTATGACAAAAATAAACAGGTCTCGGATGCTGATTTCCACACGATTTTGGAAGCGGCTCGCCTTTCGCCGAGTTCTTTCGGTTATGAGCCGTGGCGTTTTTTGGTTATCGAACGGCAAGATGTCAAAGATGCCCTCTATCCGATTGCCTGGGGCGCCCGCAACAGTCTCGAAGGCGCCAGTCATTTGGTCGTTATTTTAGCTCGCAAGGCTGTTGATATGAACTATGCTTCTCCCTATATTACCCATATAATGAAGGATATTCAGCAATTTCCCGACGATATCGGCGCAGCCAGGCGAAAGGGATTCGAAAATTTTCAGAAAAATGATTTTAAGCTGTTGGAAAGTGATCGGGCCATGTTCGACTGGGCTTGCAAGCAGACATATATCGCCTTGGCGGACATGTTGATGACGGCGGCGCTGCTCGGCGTGGATGCCTGCCCGATTGAAGGCTTCGATCGGGAAAAGGTTGAAGCCATGTTGGCGGAAAAAGGCGTTCTCGACAGGGAACATTTCGGCGTTTCCGTCATGGTCTCGTTCGGTTATCGCAGCGGCGATCACCGTCCGAAAACGCGCCAGCAGCAAGATGATGTCGTGCAATGGATTCGGTGAAAGAGTCGCGGACAGAGACAGTTCATCATGATAAAAAACGGAGCGTCCGATGGACGCTCCGTTTTTTCTGTGTGTTTTCGCCAGTATCCGATTAAATCGACAGCCGGTTATGGCGGCTCGGCGGTTGCAGTCATTTGTTGCCCTTATCGACGGACTCGGAGAAGTCGAGCCCCTCGTCGGTGGCGTAGTACGTGTCTGCCTTTTTGCCGGCAGTGATATAGTTCTTGTCGAGAAGGCGCTGCAGCAGTTCCGGTGACGACGGCAGCGGCGCAAACATTACTGCCGCCGTCTCTTCTTCCCGTTCGACGGCGGCGACGGCGGCGGCCATGATTTCCGTTTCCGTCGGTGTTCCGTTTAGATAGCATATGCGCGGCAGAGATACGGGATAATCCTGATGGGACAGCAAGAGAAACTGCCCGATGGCGGCAGCTTCGCTGAGAGAATTATGCCGTTCGACGTCAATATCCATTTCGCTGCAAATCGATTCCAGCGTATTGGTTGTGAAATGATAGGATTTTCTGGCAATCTCCAGCGTATCAATAAAGCGGCAGACGGGAGCTTCAATGCCGTAAATTTTCAGTGCATGGAAAATACAGCCCATAACGAATGGCGCGTTATGAGCGACGAGGATCGTATTTTCAAAATAGCGGTTCATGCCGGCTTGCCAATATTCGCCGAATTCATCAGCTTTACTTAGCGATTCCCAAGTCAGATCGGCACATTGGACCATGGACAGGTCGTTTTCAGGCGGACGGACATAGAAATAATGCTGATCCTTCAATTCGTTATCTTCGTATTCTGCGAAACCGATGAGACAGATCGAATAGGGCTGATTAGACGCCAGTTCCAGAGAGATGGCCGTAAAGCGGCGGGGGAATCGTTTGACATATGTCGTTTCTTCAATGTCGTAGCGGTAATAGCCGTTCTTCGGCTGAATATCGTATTGGTGCAGATCCGTTACGACGACGTGTTGTTTCGTAGACAATTCTTTTTTTGCCTTCCCTTCGTTGCGGCGCTTTTTCATGGTAGACAGAAGCGAATAAAAAACCGCGGCAATGAAGAGCAGCGCGATGGCGGCGCCGGCGAAATTGAGCAGTGAATTCATGAATATCAAGTCCTTTGGAAAGCCGGGAGAAAAGGCGGCAGTAGTCTCGCGGCCGCTGCGGTCTGTAGCCGTTTGCAGCTGCGGTTCGGGGGATAGAGCGGTAATTTCCATAAAAGTAATGAAGGGTACTGTAAGTACAGTCTCGTTTTTGTTATACTTATTATACCAGATAGGTTTGAGATGGGAAGCGAAAGAAATGATTTTGCCGCCTGCAGGCGGCATTGGGTTTGCCGGGGTGCAGCTGCGCGGCCGGTGCGGGCCCGGAAAAAGGGGGAGTCGTATTGAGTAAACGGCAAACGGAAGAGAGACCTCTGCGTGTGGCCATTTTGACGATCAGCAACAGCCGCACCTTTTCTGACGATACGAACGGGCTGATGATCCAGTCGGCATTGATGGCCGCCGGTCACCAAGTCGTCGATTATGCTATCGTCAAGGATGACAGAGAGGCGATTGAAAGCCATATTCATGAGTGGGTTTGCAGTGTTGACGTGGTCATCACGAGCGGCGGAACGGGGATTGCCAAGCGGGATGTCACCTTGGAAACGGTACGGCCGATGTTTGATAAGGAGATTCCCGAATTCAGCGGCATGCTGGCGCTTTTTGCGTATCGCCGCGCCTGCGGCGTACAGGCGTTGGCGTATCGGTCGGCAGCCGGCGTCATTCATCAATGTCTGACCTTCTGCCTGCCTGGTCAACCGAATATTATTAAGCTCGGCATGGAAAAGATCATTATTCCGGAAATGAATCATTTGAAGGATGAAATCAATAAATAGGGAGAAACAGCAGGTGCAGTAGGACCTGCTGTTTCTCTGTCCGCATTGTGCGGAACGGTGAGAGGAGCAATATATGGAAAAGAGATTGATTTTGGTTACCGGCGGTGCACGCAGCGGTAAAAGTAATTTTGCCGAGAGACTGTTGGCCCTGTGTGACGGCACCAAAGGATATATCGCTACAGCCGTGAATGATGACGCGGAAATGGGGCGGCGGATCAAGCGGCATCAGGAACGGCGGCCGCAATCGTGGCGGACCTTCGAGGTGCCGCAGCGACTGGCGGAACGACTGCCGCAGATCCTGACCGCCGTAGATGCGGCGCTCATCGACTGCCTGACCGTTTACTTGTCGAATTGGCTGTTTTTCCATCGGTCACTGCCGGAAGATATGGCTGCAGAACGGGCACTGGCTGAAGTCGACTCTCTTTTGGCCGCTGCGGCTGCTTCCGGTAAAACCGTCATCTTCGTGACGAATGAAGTAGGCGGCGGCATCGTGCCGATGGAAAAATTGAGTCGTTTTTACCGTGACCTGTCCGGCCTGATGAATCAACGTGTCGCGGCAGCCGCCGACGCAGTCTATCTTTCCGTTGCCGGTATCACGCTGGAGATCAAGAGTCGTCAGGTTCTGTTGCCGGAGGCGGAGCGATGAAGTCATTTTTTATGGCACTTCAATTCTTGTCACGGCTTACGGTGGTGAAGCAAACAACATGGTCCGATGCCGATTTCGGCCGTTCCGTCGTTTGGTTCCCCTTGGTCGGGACGCTGCTTGGCGCCGTTCTCTGTCTGCTGTATCATGCTCTCGGTTACGTTTTTTCCGGCCTGCTCTTATCGCTCCTAGTCACGGCCGCCTGGTTCTGGCTTACCGGCGGGCTTCACGCCGACGGATATATGGATACGGCAGACGGCATTTTTTCCGGACGCAGCCGGGAACGGATGTTGGTAATCATGAAGGACAGCCGTGTCGGCGCGAACGGGGTTATAGCCTTTTTCTTTCTGGCCGCCTTTAAGCTTGTTTCCATCAATACGATTGCGCCGGCCACGCTGCCCTATGTGTTGCTCAGCGTTCCGACGGCGGCACGGTACGGCACGTTGGTCAGTATCTTTTGTTTCCCTTATGCCAGAGAGACGGGATTGGGTCGGACCTTTGCTTTGTACGGACCGTCCTATCCGCTGGTCAGAGCGCTGATTCCGGCGTTGCTTCCCATCGTTTTCGTCGGTCCCGCACACCTGCTCTACCTCGGCGGCGCCGTATTGATCTCCCTGTTGGCCAATCGGCAACTGGTTCGCCTTCTGGGCGGCACGACAGGCGATACGTACGGCGCTGTTCTGGAGTTTACGGAATTATTACTTTTGCTCGCCGCGGCAGCCTAGTTATTCCGACGGTCATAGTATATAATCAGGTATGTATGTATAACTCAAGTTTTAAGGAGGACAGCAAGGATGATAAAACTTTACCTCGCTCGTCATGGTGAAACAGACGGAAACGCGCAACAGTGGTATCAGGGTTCGACGGATATGCCGCTGAACCGTCGCGGTATCGAACAGGCGAACTGCTTGAGCGAATTTTTAAAAGATGTGCCCTTTGCAGCGGTTTACAGCAGTACGCTGTCACGGGCAAAAAAGACGGCGGAAATCGTTGCCGCGCCGCACGGTTTGCCTGTGGAAACGCATAAAGAACTGATGGAAATCAATTTTGGCCTCTGGGAAGGTCATACGTATAAAGAAATTACGGAGCAATGGCCCGGGGAGATTGAGGCGTTCTATGATTCCAACGGGACGATGCCTGCTCATGGCGGCGAATCCTTTGCTCAAGTAAAAGAACGAGCCGGCAAAAAGACGCGTGAATTGTTGGCCGGCCATCATGACGGCGATGCCGTGCTGATCGCTGCGCACGGCGCTACGATCCGTTGTATCCTCTTTGATCTGCTCGGATTGGATCTGACGCGTATTTGGTGTTTCCAACAGTATAATACGGCTTTTAACATTATCGAATATTACGGAGAAAAGAACGTGATGACGCTGATGAATTGCACGAACCACCTGGAAGGAATGACCGGTTATCAGGCACAGTGGGAGGATATGGACAGCTTGTGAGCAAACGATTGATGCGCCTCGACAAATTGCTCGGGCACAGCGGTTTCGGTACGCGGCGCGAGGTAAAGGAACTTTGCAAAGGCGGGCATGTCCGAGTGGACGGCGCTCTTTGCCGTGACAGCGCAGTCAAAGTCGACATGGCCGCCGCGGTCACTGTCGACGGCGTGCCGGCAGTATATGAAGAATTTCATTATTTTATGCTCCATAAGCCGGCCGGACTCCTTTCGGCGACGGCAGATCCGACTGCTGAGACGGTGCTCGATTTATTTCCTGCCGATTTGCGTCGGCTCGGACTTTTTCCGGTAGGCCGGCTCGACAAGGATACGACAGGGTTGCTTCTGATTACCGATGACGGACAGTGGGCACATCGGATCATTTCACCGAAGTGCGCCGTCGTTAAAACGTATGAGGCTGTCGTGTCCGGCGTAATTCCTGCCGATATTGACGATCGTTTTCACAGCGGCGTCGTTTTGGCCGACGGACTCCGTTGTCTGCCGGCACGGGCTGAGCGGAAAGGCGGGGAGACACTGCTCGTTTCCGTTTGTGAAGGGAAATATCATCAGGTAAAGCGGATGTGCGCCGCTGTCGGTCTCACTGTGGAACGTTTGCACCGGTTGTCCGTCGGGGCGTTGGTGCTGGATGAATCCTTAGCGCCGGGGACATTTCGGTCCCTGCAGCAGGAAGAAAGGGAACTGCCTTTCGGCTAAACGCTGCCGGCAGTAATCGTTTGATTCGTATCTTGCCGCTTCTGCTTGTTCCGCAGGAGCGGCTATTGTCATGAATTGAATGGAAAAGCTATTCAAACGACCGGTTCTGTGGTATTATGAATAATGATTTAATAATTCCAGGTGATAAATGTGATTGAAAAAAGATTGATACGATTACGTGCGTTTCTGCGAGAACGGAGCGTTAAGGGCATCTTGTTGCGAAAGCCGGAAAACCTCCGGTATTTCAGCGGTTTTACAGGCGGTGAAGGAGCTCTTGTCGTAACGGCGGATACGGCCGTTCTCTGGACGGATTCCCGGTATACGGAACAGGCTGCCGGCGAGAGCGGCGCCTGGTATGCGGTCAAAAACCATGAAGGCAGTCTTGCCGCGGCTGTGGCGGAAACGATCCGTACGGCTCATGTCGCGATTCTGGCTTATGAAACGGATTTTCTTACGCATTCGTTTTATGAAGCCGTCAACGAACTCGGCGAACTTACTTGGGAAGGCGTCGATACGGCCTTGCTGCGCGCCGTAAAGGAGTCGCATGAATTAACGGCGACCCGTAAAGCCTGCACCATTGCCGACAAGGCGTTTGCCGAGCTTTTGCCGTATATCAAGGCGGGCGTAACGGAAAAGGCATTGGCTGCCGAGCTGGAAAGCCGCATGTTATTGCTCGGCTCGGAAGGAAAGTCGTTTGTGACGATCGTGGCTTCCGGCCGGCGTTCGGCATTGCCGCACGGTGCGGCAAGTCCTAAAGTCATTGAAAACGGCGATTTCGTCACTTTTGATTTCGGCGCCGTTTGGGACGGCTACCATTCGGACATGACGCGCACCGTCGTCGTCGGCAGGGCCAGCGAAGAACAGAGGGCGTTTTACGAAACCGTTTTGACGGCTCAGGAGATCGGCGTGGCTGCCGTCAGGGCAGGGGCCGTCTGCCGCGACGTCGACGCTGCCGTGCGGCAGTATTTTGAAGAACGCGGCGTAGCCGCCTATTTTACGCATTCCTTAGGACACGGGACGGGCTTGGAAGTCCATGAACAGCCTGTTTTGTCCCCGCGATCACAAGGAACGCTGGAAGAGAATATGATAGTCACGGTCGAACCGGGGCTGTACATAGAAGGTAAATACGGCGTCCGCATTGAGGACTCCGTTGTCGTAACGGCTCAAGGCTGTGAAATAGTAACGAAAACCCCAAAAAAATTGATAGAATTGGTTTAGGAGGACGAAAAGATGATTACAAGTAATGATTTCAGACCGGGTGTAACGATTGAGATTGACGGTCAAGTATGGCAGGTTGTCGAATTCCAGCATGTAAAGCCGGGTAAGGGCGCAGCCTTCGTTCGGGCCAAAATCAAAAATCTGGAAACGAGCGCCGTCGTTGAACGTACGTGGAATGCCGGCGAAAAAGTACAGGACGGCCACGTTGACCGTCGTCAGATGCAGTACCTCTATGAAAATGAAGGCATGTACTGCTTCATGGATAACGAAACGTATGAACAGATCGAATTGGATAAGGGCAGCATCGGCGATACGATCAATTTCTTAAAAGAAGAAATGACCGTTTCGGTCATGATGTTCAAAGGTAAGGTCATCGGCATCGACCTGCCGGCATCGGTCGAACTCAAGGTCGTCGAAACGGATCCCGGTGTTCGCGGCGATACGGCGACGGGCGGCAGTAAACCGGCCAAATTGGAAACGGGGTATGTCGTCAAGGTTCCGCTTTTCATCAATGAAGGGGAAGTGCTCCAGATAGACACGAGAACCGGTCAGTACATGGGCCGTGCATAACGTATAAGCAGTACCGAAAAGCGATGAGATGCTCATCGCTTTTTGTGAATGGAGAAGACTATGGAAACGACGGAAAAAAACGAATTCGGCACGATTCACATTTCGGATCGTGCTGTGGCCGTGCTGGCGACAAAGGCCGTTGCTGCCGTATCGCCGCAGGTGTCGCTTCACCGGAGTTTCGCCGAGACGGCGGCGCGCAAGATAGGCCGTCTGGGTGACGGGTACGGCGTCGACGTAAGACTGCGCGATCAGGAGATTGAGCTGACCGTCCGCATTGATGTGAAGTACGGCATGCGGGTTCCCGATTTGGCGATTCAGGTGCAGCAGGCGGTAAAGGATACGCTGGAAGAAATGACGGGGTATACCGTTACGGCTGTGCATGTGTTGGTGCAGTCGATCAGCTTCGACGGCACCGGGGAGGGACAAGATGAATGACGAACAGGCGGCTTATACGGTACGCAGTCAGGCCGTGCAAAAGGTCGTGCAAATTGCTGCAGCCAATACGGACGGCGTAATTCCGCAGAAGATCGGCGTTTCCGTCAAGGGCGGCGCCGCCGATTTAGCCGTTTCCGTCCGGATCACAGCACGGTACGGCTGTCATTTGCGGAAACTGGCCACAGCCGTTCAATGCCACGTCAATCAGGCCGTAACGGCGATGTTGGGAACGACGGCCGGTGAAATTACCGTGACGGTGGAAAACGTAGCCGAAGGAGAACCGTAAAAGGAGAAGAGTGTGAGCAGACATGAAGCGCGCCAACGGGCGCTGGAACTTTTGTTTTCCCGTGAATTTCACGGTGAAAACGACATCCAGTACAGGGAACTGGAAATTCTGGAACGTGAAATAACCGATGAGGCCGCCGTCGAGCGGGATGTGATCGGTGCTGGCGACAGCGCAGAATATTGTGCGTATCTTTTGGACACCGTTTCCGCACATCGGGACGAGTTGGACCGGATCATCAGTACCTATGCCAAAGACTGGGACGTGAGCCAAATGAATAAGGCTGACAAAAATATCATGCGGCTGGCGCTGGCTGAGTTGCAATTTCCGAAAGAGCCTATTGCCGCCAATATCATTTTGAATGAAGCCGTCCGGTTGGCAAAGGAATACAGCGGTGTGCAGTCTTCCCGTTTCGTCAACGGCATTTTGGGGGCTTATGTGAGGCGGCAGGAGTGATGAAGGCTTTTCTCGGAATTGATACGAGCTGCTATACGACGTCGGCAGCTCTTGTCGATGCGTCTTTTGCCGTTATTGCCGATGAACGGAAGCTGCTTGCCGTCCCCGCCGGGGAACGGGGACTTTCTCAAGCGAATATGGTTTATCAGCATACGCGTAATTTGCCGCTTCTTATAGAAAATCTGATGGCCGGGGCCGAAGGTTGTGAAATACGTGCCGTAGCGGTGACAGACAAACCGCGGCGCCGTGCTGATTCCTATATGCCGGCCTTTCTTGCGGGATATGGTGCGGCTCGGACGTTGGCGGCCGCGCTGCGCATCCCGCTGTATACGATCAGCCATCAGGAAAACCACCTGCTGGCTGTTCTGCGCGGCAAGGGAGCGATCGGCGCCGAGACGTTTTACGGTCTTCACTTGTCCGGCGGCACGACGGAGCTGCTTCGGGCGCAGCCGGATAAAGAGGGGCTCCAAATTGAACGGATCGGCGGCACGAGCGACATCAGTGCCGGTCAGTTTGTCGATCGCGTCGGCGTGGCCTTGGGACTGCCTTTTCCGGCGGGACTCCATGTCGAGGCGGCAAGTCGCCGGGCTGCAGGTACACTGCCTTTGGGACGTATCTTCTGCAGTGACGGCGCTGTCAGTTATTCCGGCCCCGAAGCGAAGGCCCAGCGGCTTATTACGGCCGGTTTTGACGCGGCGGAGATATGCAGTTGGACATTGCGTACGGTTTGGCAAGGACTGCGGAAAATGTTGGATTGCAGTGCTGCCGCGGGAATGCAGACCTTAGTCGCCGCAGGCGGCGTCATGTCCAATTCTTATTTACAGGAAGCGTTGCGGCAGTATTGCCGGCACCGCGGCATACGACTGATTCTGAGCGAGCCGGGATTCAGTGCCGACAATGCGTCAGGCGCAGCGTTTTGGGCGGCCTGGAAGGAAGGCGGGCACGATGAATAAATATGTTTCCGTTACAGATGTCGTGCGGCGCATTAAAGACGATCTGCAGAAAGACTATCGTCTTCGCAGCGTCACCATGGAAGGCAACATCATCGGAATGAAGCGAGCTTCCAACGGCCATTACTATATGAATATCTGCGATGACGAATGTTCACTGCGGGCTGTTTTGTTTCGCAGCCGCGCCGGCCGGTCCATGGAGACGGTCCGTGAAGGCGATCATGTCGTCGTTATCGGCACCGTCAATGTTTATGAAAAGGGCGGTACCGTTTCCTTCCTTATCGAGCGCCTGTTCTCACAAGGCGTTGGCACGCTTCAGGCCGAATATGAACAGATCAGAAAAGAGTTGGCTGACGGCGGCTATTTTGCGGCGGAGCATAAAAAAACGCTGCCGCGTTTTCCTTGGCGCGTCGGTGTTCTTACGTCGCCGACAGGGGCCGTGCTTCACGATATACGGAAAATTGCGGCCGAACGGAATCCCTATATTGAACTGGTTGTTTTTCCCATCCCCGTGCAGGGGCAGGGCGCGGCGGAAAAAGTTGCCGCCGCCGTTACGGCTGCAGGGAAGAATAGGACCTTGGATCTGCTCATTCTGGCCCGCGGCGGCGGATCCCTCGAAGATCTCTGGTGTTTTAACAGCTCTGAGGTCGTCAAGGCAATCTATCAGTCTGAAGTGCCGCTGATTTCGGCTGTCGGTCATGAAACCGATACGACTTTGGCCGACTATGCCGCCGATGTGCGGGCAGCGACGCCGACGCATGCTGCCGAAATGGCGTTTCCCGATGTTGCCGCCATGGAGCTTGATTTGGCCGCGTTGGCTGACAGGGCTTATCGGCTTTTGCAGCGGCAAATTGAGACGAGGCAGCGCAGTCTGGCACAGCAGACGGCCCGGCTGCAGCCGAAACGGTATAATGAACAACTGCAGATGAAAGAAGCAGCTGTACGACACTTATTGCAGACGGCGGAACAATATTTTCGGCTGAAGCTGGTGAAGCTTTCCGGCGATCTGGGCAGACTGCAGGCTTCGCTGCAGGCCTTGGATCCGACGGGGCTGCTGCGCAAGGGATACGGACAGTTGGAACAGTCGGGGAAGCGGATTTCTTCCGTACAGCAGGTGGCGGCGCAGGAACCGTTGCTCATACGTCTGGCCGACGGCGTGATTCGAACGGAGGTAAAAGAGGTAATCATTCATGGCGAGAACAACTGATAAATTGAAAAGCTTTGAAAGCAACTACGAAAAATTGGAAGAACTGGTGGCGTCCCTGGAAAATACGGACCTGACGCTGAAAGAATCCCTCGATCTTTTTGAAAAAGCGATCAGCCTTTCGCAGACTTGTGAGAGCGCGTTGACCTATGCGAAGCAGCGGGCCGAGGCGTTGGCTGATCTGGCGTCGCCTGTTGTGTCTGTCGACGAAGAATGGGACGAGTCGGTTGAAGAAGGGACATTGGATCTATGAACTGCAAGGCGTATTTGAAGGAAAAAAAAGCCGTCATTGACGGCCGGTTGGCAACGTTGCTGCAAACCGAGGTGCCTCAATTCCGGGGATTGTATGAAGCGATGAATTACAGCCTTCTGGCAGGCGGCAAGCGGCTCCGTCCGATTCTGCTGCTGGCAGCCGTTGAAGCCTTGGGCAAGGACAGCACACCCTATTTGGATCTGGCCTGCGCACTGGAATGTATTCATTCTTATTCCCTTATTCACGATGATCTGCCGGCAATGGACGATGATGACCTTCGTCGCGGCAAGGCGACGAACCATGTCGTTTACGGCGAAGGCACGGCGATTCTCGCCGGAGACGGGCTTTTGACCTTTGCCTTTGAGTTGATGGCCAGGCAACGACACATTGACGGGGAAAAACTGACTCGCTGTATCGCTCTGTTCGCGGCGGCAGCCGGCCCGGCCGGGATGGTTGGCGGTCAGGCTTTCGATCTGGCGGCAGAGGGTCAGGCGGTGGATCTTGAAGGACTGCAGCTTCTTCATCAGATGAAAACGGGTATCATCTTCCGCGGCGCCATCGATATGGCGGCGATTCTGGCCGATGCCGATGACGCTTCCGCAAAGGCGCTGTCCCGTTATGCCGATAACATGGGGCTGACCTTTCAGATTACCGACGATATTCTCGACGTTACCGGTGAGGCGGCTGTTTTAGGTAAGCCTGTCGGCAGTGATGTCAAGAATCATAAAGCGACGTACGTGACGGTCTTTTCTCTGGAAAAGGCGCGGCAGATGGCGGCCGAAGCAGCGCGCAATGCCGTTGAGGCGTTAGCCGTTTTCGGTGATGAGGCCTGGTTTTTACGGGAACTGGTGGCGTATTTGTTAACGCGCGTACAATAAAAGGAGACCAGTTTATGCAGCAGAAAGAACGACTTGACGTGCTGCTCTTCAACCGCGGTTACTTTGAAAGCCGTGAAAAGGCGAAAGCGGCTGTCATGGCAGGTATCGTCTTTGTCAAGGAGCAGCGCGTCGATAAGGCCGGTACCAAAATAGATGTAGCTGCCGAGATTACGGTGAAAGGGAAGCGGATGCCGTATGTGGGCCGCGGCGGCTTGAAACTGGAAAAGGCGATGCAAGTTTTTCCCATTGATCTCAACGGTGTGATGATGATTGATATTGGCGCTTCGACCGGAGGCTTTACGGATTGCGCCCTTCAAAACGGCGCTGCCAAAGTCATCGCCGTCGACGTCGGTTATGGCCAACTGGCGTGGAAGCTGCGGACAGACGCGCGTGTCGTCAATATGGAACGAACGAATATCCGTAACGTGACGCCTGCCGATATCGGCAGCCCGGCAGATTTCATTTCCATCGACGTCTCTTTCATTTCGCTTCTGAAGATCATGGATGCCGTCGTCCCGCTTCTGCGTACAGGCGGAGAGATGGTGACGCTGATCAAGCCCCAATTTGAAGCGGGACGGGAAAAGGTGGGAAAAGGCGGCATCGTTCGCGACAAACTCGTTCAGCGCGACGTTATCCGCCGCGTTGCCGGCGGGATCGCGGCGGCCGGCATATCACCGCTGGCCCTGACTTACTCGCCGATCAAAGGCGCCGACGGAAATATAGAATATCTCCTGTATAGTCGTAAAGACGAACAGGTGCATAATGATCTCGACGATGACACCATTGCCGCCGTCGTCGCAATGTCTCACGAAATGTAGGTGATTACTGTGCGTGTAGGGATTTTTCCGAATTTGGTCAAAAAGGAAAGCGCCGCTTTGGTACGGCAGCTGATCGGCATCTGTGAAAAGTATGACGCCGAATATTATTTGCCGGCCTATGTCGGGCAGAGTACGCAGCATGTTTATGCTTCCATTAAGCCGGAACACCTGCGTCCGCATCTGTCAATTTTTGATACTGTCGATGTCGCCATGGTTCTTGGCGGTGACGGGACCATTCTTAAGCTGGCGAAAAATTTTGCCGGCACAGGGATTCCTATTTGCGGCGTCAATCTAGGCTCTCTCGGGTTTCTTTATGAAGTGGAAGGAAAATCGCTGGAAAGCCGGTTCGCCGATATTTTAAACGGTCATTACTTCCTTGAAGAACGGTCGATGCTTCACAGTGAGCTCCATTATGATGACGGTTTGGTGCAGATACTGCCGACGGCTTTAAATGATATCGTTATCGGACATGGCAATGTCGGCAAGATGATTCGCGTCGATATGAGCATTAACGGCCGGTTTGTACATCAATATCCCGGAGACGGCCTGCTCGTATCCACGCCGACAGGCAGCACGGGGTATACTTTTTCGGCAGGCGGACCGATTGTAGCGCCGAATGTCAAGTGCCTGCTGGTTACGCCGATCTGTCCTCACCTGCTCTTAAAGGTGCCGACCGTATTGAATGAAAATGACACGATCAGTTTTTCCGTTACGAACAGCCGCAATGTCGTGCGTATATCCGTTGATGGCATGATGGATCTGGAATTTATGAAGACGATGGTCCTTGAAGTTCGCAAATCCGATAAGAAACTGACGTTTATGCGGTTTAATGAAAATTATTTTTACAATAATCTGTTTACGAAGCTGATCAGTGCCGAATAGGGGGAGTTAGTGTGAAGAATGCCGTTACGATGATGCATCTTCTGTTGGAACCGCATATTCACGCAGCGTCCGTGCTGGTCGACATGACTTGCGGCAACGGCTACGATACCCTGTTTTTAGCCGATCGTGCGGCGCCGTCTGCCAGAATATACGCCTTTGACATTCAGCAGGCGGCCATTGAAGCGACGCGGCAGCGTCTCGCCAGGAACGGTATCGCACCCAGCCGCGTGCAGCTGCGGCAAGGATCGCATGACGAGTTGTTGGCGGAATTGACGGATACGCCGGATATTATTATCTTTAACTTAGGCTATTTACCGAATGGGAATCATGCCATTCATACGGAATGCGCAACGACAGCGGCAGCCATTAAAATAGGCTTGAATAAAGTTCCGAAAAATGGGATAATTATGATAGCAGCATACCCCGGTACACCGGACGGTGCGGCAGAAAATCAAACTGTATATGATTTGTTATGCAGTGTCGAACAAGCCGCTTATGATGTTTCTCTGTGGCAGCCGATCAATCAGATCCATCGGCCGCCGTTGCTATATCTTGTACAGAAAAGAGGATACGCATGAAACGATTCCGTTATACAAAAATTAAAGAAATTGTCCAGTCCCGTCCCATTGAAACACAGGAGGAATTAGCCAAAGCACTGCAGGAAGAGGGGATCGAAGTTACGCAGGCCACCGTTTCCCGCGACATAAAAGAACTGATGCTGATAAAGGTGCCGACGAGTGACGGCCATTATCGGTACGCCCTCTCGCCGGAACAGAACATGCTCATGTCCAAAAATCGCATGGCCAGACTGTTTCAAGATTCCATCGTCCGGGTCGAATCCTGCATGAATCAAATCGTTATCCATACATTGCCCGGTTCGGCCGATATGATTGCGTCGGCTATTGATCATGCCAAATGGGAAAGCGTTATGGGAACCATTGCCGGCGATGACACGATTCTGGTTCTCACGAACAGTCCGGAAACGGTGCCTCGTCTGGTGAAGTTGATCGTTTCGTTGATGAAGGAATAATTGTCCTATGTTGCAGTCGCTGCATATTCATAATTTTGCTTTAATCGAAGATTTGCAGCTGACATTATCGACAGGTGTCTCTATTTTTACCGGTGAAACAGGCGCCGGTAAATCGATCTTATTGGATGCCATCGGTATGTTGGCAGGAAAACGCGCTTCAGCATCCTTTGTCCGTCACGGGGCAGAGGCTTTTCTCGTTGAAGGCGCGTTCTTTTTTGCTCCCTGTAATACGGCGCTGACCGATTTTCTGGCAGTTCATCATATTGAATGCGAAGACGGCGAACTGATTATTTCCCGCCAATTTCACCGCAACGGTCGCGGCTCCGTGCTGATTAACGGGACTCTCGTTCCCTTGACGACGGTGCGGCAGATCGGCAGTTACCTGCTCGATATTCATGGTCAATTCGATAATCAGCTGATTTTTGATCCGTCTTATCACGTGCGGATTCTGGACTCTCTTACGACGGCGTTGCAGGCAGAACGGCGGCGGTATGACGGTTTGTATCGAAAATGGCGTGATGTGGTGCGGGAGGCCGACGAATTGCGCAAGAACGATCGTGAAAAGATGCGTCTCCTCAGCGTGTTGAATTTTCAAATCAGGGAAATAGAAGACAGTCAGCTGAAAAGGGGAGAAGATGAAGCGTTAGAAGAGACGATTCGCAAAGCTGCTCATGCCGAGCATATAACGGAAAATCTGCGTTCCGCCCTTTATCTGCTGGAAGGAAGCGACAGGCAAAAGGGTTTGGTAGAAGGCATCGGAGACTTACAACGCAGTCTTGCCAAGGCTTCAGCGTATGACGAGTTTTTTACGGAAACGGCAGACAAGGCGGAAAGTCTTGCGTATGAGTTTGAAGAATTGCAAGACCGGTTGATGCGTTACGCGTCTTCCTTCGATTTCGACGCGGCGGCTCTCGATAAGATGCAGTCGCGTTTGGCGGCAATTGAAAAGCTGAAACGGAAATACGGTTCTACGATTGAAGAAATAGAAGCGTTCCTGAAACAGGCCAAAGAAGAAAAGGACAGACTGGAAAATGCAGAAAATCGTCTTGCCGAAATGGAACGCCACATCGCTGCGGCCGAGAAGGAACTGCGCAGTTGCGCCGCTCTGTTGCAGAAGCTGCGGTCGGCGGCGGCGCGGCTGTTCAGCGAACAGATGCAAAAGACCTTGATGCGCCTTGGCATGCCGAAAGCGGTCATTTCTTTTCAAGTGGAAGAAATGACGGAGATCACTCCGATCGGTGCGGCTGCTGTCGAATTGTATTTTTCGGCGAATGCAGGGGAAGCTGTGCAGCCGTTGGCCAAGATCGCGTCGGGGGGAGAGGTGTCGCGCATCGCGTTAGCCCTGAAAACGGCGATGCATGCGAAACAGGACGGCAAAACCGTGATCTTTGACGAAATTGATGTCGGCATCAGCGGGCAGACGGGACTGCAGGTCGCCGCGCATATCCGACAACTGCGCGGCGACGGGCAGGTACTTTGTATTACTCATTTGTCCCAGACGGCAGCGATTGCCGATCATCATTATTTTCTCTATAAGGCGGAAAAGAACAGCCGTACCGTAACGCAGGTAAAGGAGCTGAGTGAAGCGGAACATACTGCGGAGATCGCCCGCATGTTTGCCGGTGATCATGTAAACGAAGCCGGCATTGAAGCGGCGCGTCAGATCATTGCACAAGTGCGCGATAAAAGCTGATCCCCTGGCCGGGGAATAGCGGCGGGTTATCTTGACGGAGGAGATTAATGGGTATATCATTTAAAGATACTATTTATTAATATGAGGAAAGCAAAGGAGCGGTAGCTATGTTGAAGGTACTGGTAAACGGTGCTGACGGCCGTATGGGCAGCCAAGTCGTCAAAGCCGTTCACGAAGATACAGAATTGGAGATTGTCGGCGGCGTCAGCATTACTCATATCGGCGAAGATATCGGTGAGCTTGCCGGCGTCGGCAAGCTGGGCATGGTCGTGCGCGAAGGGCTGGGGGTGGCCCTGGATGAACTGAAGCCCGATGTTGTCGTGGACTTTACGATTCCTGCCGCTGTTTTTGAAAATGCGAAGGTCTGTATCGAACATCACGTTAATATCGTTATCGGTACGACAGGACTGACGGCCGCGCAGCGCGATGAGTTGGGCGTTCTGGCTGTCAAAAACGGCACGTCGGTCTTCATTGCGCCGAATTTTTCCATCGGCGCCGTTTTGATGATGAAAGTTGCCGCTGAGATCGCGCCGTATTTGCCGGATGCGGAGATCATTGAGCTTCATCACAATAATAAGCTTGATGCGCCGTCCGGTACGGCAATCATGACAGCCAATACGATTCAGCAGGCGATTGCCGCCGCCGAAACCGAGAAATCACCCGATAGGACCCGCGAAAGTCTCGAGGGAGCGCGCGGTGCAAAGGTTGACGGCATTCCTATTCACAGTGTGCGGCTGCCCGGTTATGTTGCCCACCAGGAGGTACTTTTCGGCGGGTACGGTGAATATCTGACGATTCGCCATGATTCTGTCGACAGGAAGTCTTTTATGCCCGGTGTCATTCTGGCCGTTAAGAAAGTTTCTTCCCGTCCGGGGCTGACCTTTGGTTTGGAATATTACTTATAATTCTGTTTTGGAGGAATGTGTGATGAACAAGAAACCGACAGTTGCTATTTTAGGCGCTACTGGTGCCGTAGGGCAAGAATTTATCCGTCTGATTGAAGAACGCAGGTTTCCATACGGCCAATTGAAACTGTTGGCTTCGTTTCGTTCTGCCGGCAAGAAAATGACCGTTGGCGGTACGGAATATACGATCGAAGAAGCCAGACCGGAATCTTTTGAAGGTGTCGATATCGGTTTGTTCGCCGGCGGTTCGGTGAGTAAGGAATTGGCGCCGGAAGCGGTTAAGCGCGGTTGCGTCGTCATCGATAATTCCAGTGCTTTTCGCATGGATCCCGATGTACCTCTCGTCGTTCCGGAAGTCAATCCTGAGGACATTTCCTGGCATAAGGGCATCATTGCCAATCCGAACTGTTCGACGATCATCATGCTCATGGCTTTGAAGCCGATTCATGACCTTTCCCATATTAAGGATATCGTTGTCAGTACTTATCAGGCCGTATCCGGCGCCGGCAAGGAAGGCATAGACGAGCTTCGCGAAGAAACGGAAGCCTATTTGAAAGGGGAAGAAATGGTAGCGAGGATTTTGCCGTCCAAGAGTCTGCCGAAACATTATCCCATTGCGTTCAACGTTATTCCCCATATTGATAAATTTATGGAAAACGGTTATTCCAAAGAAGAAATGAAAATGGTTAATGAAACACATAAGATTTTCCACGACGACACGATTGCCGTTGCGCCTACAACGGTACGCGTTCCCGTTTTCCGCAGTCATTCCGAGGCGATTCGCGTTGAAACGGAGCGTGAACTGGATATCGAGGCCGTACGCAAAGCCATTGAGTCATTCCCGGGGGCCCGTGTTCAGGATGATCCGGCGGAAATGGCGTATCCCATGCCTCTCTATACGTCGGAAAAGTATGACGTATATGTCGGTCGTATCCGTAAGGATTTATATAATCCGAAAGCCATCAATCTCTGGGTCACGGGAGACCAGATCCGTAAGGGCGCGGCGCTGAATGCCTTGCAGATTGCGGAATATATGATTGCTCATGGCATGGTTTAAAGAAAGAGGAGTGATACTATGTTAACCTTCGGTAATGTTATAACTGCTATGATCACACCCTTCCACGACGACGGGTCCGTCAATTATGAAGGCGCCGTGGATTTGGCGAAACATTATGTACGTCATGGTTCTGACGGCATTCTCATTGCCGGTACGACAGGTGAAGGCGCGACGATGACTGTCGCGGAAAAACTCAGACTGTTCCGCGATATTTCGGCCGCTGTCGGAGATGAAGTGCTGGTGATGGGGAATGTAGGCTCCAATGACACGGCGGCAACCGTTGCGTTTGCCAAAGAGGCGGAAAAGACCGGTGTTGACTGTCTTCTGGTCATCGTTCCGTATTATAACAAACCGAATCAGGACGGTTGTTATGCCCATTTTGCCGCCGTTGCCAAAGCAACGGACAAACCGATCATTATTTATAACGTACCCGGTCGTACGGGCGGTAAGATTTTGCCGGAAACCGTTGTCCGCTTGGCTCATGATTTCCCGAATATCATCGGGGTCAAGGAAGCCAGCGGTGATTTGGATGCGGCGACGATTATCGCCAGAGATACGGCTGATAACTTCAACGTTTACAGCGGTGACGATTCGTTGACGTTGCCGATTCTCTCTGTCGGCGGTACAGGGGTTATCAGTGTGGCTTCCCATATTATCGGGCCGCAAA
This sequence comes from Megasphaera vaginalis (ex Bordigoni et al. 2020), assembly GCF_900240295.1. Lineage (NCBI taxonomy): Bacteria > Bacillati > Bacillota > Negativicutes > Veillonellales > Veillonellaceae > Megasphaera > Megasphaera vaginalis (ex Bordigoni et al. 2020). The sequence goes on along the minus strand of NZ_OEQB01000001.1, from coordinate 449,982 downwards.
TGAATGAAATGATTCGGGCTTATAAAGCCGGCGATATCGGCAAAGCCGCCGCTATGCACCAAAAATATTTAGCTGTCATGACCGGGATTTTCTGTACTGTCAACCCGACGCCGATCAAAACCTGCTGTCGTATGCTCGGCTTGCCGGCAGGGCCCTTCCGGCTGCCTATGGTCGATGCCAGTCCGGAAGTAGCCTCGTTCTTGAAAAAGATGATGGAAGATGCGGAAATCTTATAACTTTCGGTGCGTGTTACGGCTTTTGTTTATCATCGTTAACATGCCGCAGACATTGTCTGCGGCATGTTTGCGTATAGTCCCGTTTATGGAGAGAACTGATTTTGTGATATAATTAATCATAAACAGTCAATGAGGTGATAAGCATGAAAGCTATTATAGACGGAATGTTAGTACTGCCGGATGAAATCCTCGCCGGTTACGTACTTCTTTATGAGGATGACCGGATAACGGATATTGTGCCGAGGAAGGGTATCCGCCTCGGCAGATGTACAGAAATCGTCGATGCCGACGGAAACTTCGTCGTTCCGGGATTTATAAACGAGCATATTCACGGCTGCGGCGGGGCCGATGTGATGGATGTCGATGCAGCGGCGTTGGCAACGATGCAGCGGCTCCTTCCCCGTACCGGTGTTACCTCTTTTTTGCCGACGACGATGACTGCCGGCAGAGAGGAGATTGAAAAGGCGCTAATACGCATCCGCGAGGCTAAAGAAAATACAGGCGCGCGTATCTTGGGCGCCCATTTGGAAGGACCGTTTATCAATGCCGAATACAAAGGGGCTCAGGCGGCCGAAGCAATTGAAACGGCCGACTTTTCCTGGCTGTATCCCTATAAGGATGTGATCAAAATCATTACCGTCGCACCGGAAACCTTACCGGATCAGCAATTCCTGCAAGCCTGTGATGCTGCCGGTATTATCGTTTCCGTAGGACACAGCGCAGCAACATATGAAGACGTGACGGCAGTGATGGAAGGGCGGCAAATGTATCACGTGACGCATGTATATAATGCCATGACAGGGCTGCATCAACGCCGCCCCGGTATCGTCGGCGCCGCGCTCGTTTCCGAAAAGGCCCATTGTGAAATTATCTGTGACAACCTTCATGTTCACCCGGCGGCGCAGAAGATTGCCTATCGGCTGAAGGGCAAGGACAAGTTGATCCTCATTACCGATTCGCTGCGAGCTTGTTTGACTGCTGACAGTATATCGGAGCTCGGCGGACAGACCGTTTATGTCAAGGACGGAGCGGCGCGGCTGGAAGACGGGACTTTGGCCGGCAGTATTGCCGCGATGAATGAAGTTGTCTATAACGCCGCCGTCAACATGGGGGCGTCCCTTCCTGAGGCTGTAGCCATGGCTTCGCTGACGCCTGCCAGAGACCTCGGCGTCGATCAGTTCCTGGGTTCTCTGGAAAAAGGGAAACAAGCCGATATGGTTGTTCTCGATAAAGAGGATTTTCACGTCAAGACAACACTGATTGCCGGAGAAATCGCATATAGCGAATCATAACGAAGAGTCCGTCGCTGCTGTCTTTTGCAGCGACGGACTCTTCGTTATGGGTTCCCTTATTTTCGTCTTCTGTTATCGCGCCCTTTGTGAAGCGTTTTGTGCGTTTTTTTCTTTGTCGGCTGGTAGGTGCTGGCCGGTCGGTTGTCGATATAGACTTTCTTTTTTTTCGGAGCCTGCGGCGCCGCTTTTACTTTGATTTGGCCTGAAGCCGTATACTTCGTGATCGTCGATTGGATGTTGTGTTCAATACGGCGTACCCAGGTTTCATCGGCACCTGTAGCGAACATGACGGATACGCCATGACTGCCAGCCCGGCCGGTGCGGCCGATGCGGTGAATGTAATAATCGACATCGCGCGGCACGTCATAATTGAACACATGGGTGATTCCTTCAATGTCGATGCCGCGGGCGGCAATATCCGTGGCGACGAGGATCTGTGTCCTGGCTCTGGCGAAATCCCGCAGTACCTGCGTGCGGCGTCCCTGAGAGAGGTCGCCGTGCAGTTCGCCGATGTTGAATCCTTTGGCGATCAATTGACCGGCCAAGATCGAAGCGCGTTCTTTGGTGTTGCAAAATACGATGGCCAGATACGGATTCCATTCGGTGAGCATCGTGCAGAGGCGTTCCAACTTGTGCTCTTCACTGATCATATAAATTCGTTGCTCGATCGTTTCCAACGTAACCGTGTCACCTTCGCGTATGTTCAGTACGAGCGGATTGGTCATATGTTTTTTCGCCAAGCCGCGGATCTTGTCCGGAATCGTAGCCGAGAAGAAGAGCAGCTGGCGTCGTTTCGGCGTCATGGAGATCAGCATGTCTACTTCTTCCAGAAAACCGGCTTGAAGCATCTGGTCAGCTTCGTCGACGATGACGTGGCCGACGCCGCTGAGATCGAGGGCGTTGCGGCGGCAGTGGTCGAGCAGACGGCCCGGCGTGCCGATGATCACCTGCGGATGGCGTTGTAACTTTTGCAGTTGGTTTTCGATCGTCTTACCGCCGATCAGATCCAGTATATCCAGATCCAGTTCTGCCGCAACGGCAGCGGCGACGGCGGCAATTTGCTTTGCCAGTTCCCGCGTCGGCGCAATGATCAGAACCTGTTCCATGGCGATATTCTTGCGGACCTGCTGCAGAACGGGTAAGGCAAAGGCATACGTTTTGCCTGTGCCGGTTTGAGCCTGTACCAGGACATCGCGTCCTTGGAAGATGGCCGGAATCGATTGCAATTGGACCGCCGTCGGCGTTTTGATGCCTTGTGTATATAAGTGTTGGCAGATTGCAGCGGATATGCCGAGATTTTCAAATGTTTTTGCCATAATGCTGGGAACCTCTCTTTCAGAATTTCTCTATTATACCAGAAATGAAGCCGTTCGTATACAGCAAAGAGACGAGTGCCGCCTGTTCCGTAAGGAAAGGAATATTTCTACACGATTGCACCGGCAGCGGGCAGATAACGAAATAATGGAAGGCGGCGCGGCGACAACGGATGGCGGCTTTCAGAAATGATTACGAATGGTCCAGCCAGCCGAATTTGCGACAGGCATGGAAAATGCCGCCGGCGTCGTTGGCGTCGGTAACGTAGTCGGCCAGCGCCTTCAGTTGTGGTCTGGCGTTGCCCATGGCAATGCGGAAGAAGGGCGGTGTGAACATACTGATGTCATTCAGGCCGTCGCCGAAAACGACGATGTCTTCCGGTGCCGCATGGAGCAGTGCGGCCATGCGGCGTATGCCCCTTCCTTTATCCATCGGTTCGACGAGGCAGGTGCCATCCAAGTAAGGCATGTGCGGCAGCCGGTACGTTTTTGCTTCCGGCACGGCAGGACTGTCGCAGGCATAAATAATCTTGTAAATGCACGTCAACGAAGAGATGGCAATAGGCGTGACAATGGTTTTGAAATAATTTTTCTGGCCCAGGCGGGTAAATTCCGAAAACGGCGTATAACGGACGGCTTTATTTTCCGTAACGACGCACCAGGGAATACGGTGTTTATCCAGCGCCCTTAAGAAAGCTTTGCAGGCATTTAAGGGTAAGCCGTCCATTGCGCAGATTGATCCGTCGACTGTAAGGCTGTTGCCGCCGTCGGCAACAAAGGACGTAATACCGCAGGTGTCGGCAAACTCACGGGCATTTATCTGCAACCGTCCCGTTGCCAAGGCGACAACATGCCCCTGACGTTTCAACTGGCGCAGGCAATATCGGGTGTCGGCGGGGACGACAGTGGAAATATTGAGTCCCAAAGTATGATCAATATCGAAAAAGAAAAATTTTTTATTCATCATCCGCAACCTTTCCGCTTTTCTTCTTATCATATACCGTTTTGGCGTTTGCCGATAGGTGTCGTCGTGATTTATTGCTGTCATTCATATGGGAAATTTGGTATACTTAATGATTATAAGGAAGCGGAGGTACACCGTATGAACTGGTGTCGCGATATTTTTCGTCAAGCGTTGTTCATGAGCTTTTTCATTATCCCGATCCCGATCGGGTCCTATACAATTCACAGCGGATCCAGTGCCGTCGTTGCCTTGGTCTCTTTTTGTTGTCTGTCGCTGGCTGTGCCGACAGCTTACTTAGGGACGGAAGAGGCGCGCTTCGGGTTCTCTTCACGACGCATAAAACGCCGGTGGTATGTCGCCTTATGGCTTTTGTTCGGCGGCTTTTTCACCGGCTTCACCTTGTCTTGCAGTACCGTATGGCAGCAGTTGGCTTTTTGGGATTGGCCGACAGTGGCCCGTGATCTGGTTTTTATCGTTGTCATGTATTTCGGCGTAGCCTTGCTGTTAGTCGGAGCCTATGGCCTCAGCCGCTTCGGACAGGAGGACCAACGATGGCGGAAATGATGAAAAGGGAAGGGGAGAAAATAATATGTCTCTGGTTGTGGATCTTGCCGCTTCCGTTCGGCGCCTTTGCATCTGATCGACATTTCTTCGTCTTCCTTTCTCCCCTACTCCTGGCGGTGTCTTCGCTGATTTTGCCCTGTGTCTTGCGGCGGCGGCAGATGCGGCGCCGCCAAATATCTTTTTATGCGCCCATTCCTTGTCTGCTGTATGGCGGTATCGTTGCCCTGGCCGTCGGTACGGGGCTATTGGGAGGATTGCAGGGCAGCGGTCTTTGGTCATCTTATTATTACCGCATGTTGCTGTACAGTTGTTGGATGCTTGCCGTTACGGCAGGGCAGCAGCTGCTGGCGGACGCCTTTGCCTGCTGGTCGGCAAGACGGCGTACGGCCTGGTATTCCGAATTTCTTGACCCCGTTCTCTATGCCGTGCCTCTTCCCTGCGCTTTGTGGGGGATGGTGCTTTTTCCGAGACTGGATGAGACCTTGCTCACCGGGGACGGCGTGCTGGGTCTGACGGCGTTCTTTCTCGGCGGCATGCTGCTTTTGACCATTGTCATTATCGCCGTATTCGCCTTTTATTTCTATCCTGCTAAGACGCGTGTTCCCTTACTGCGTAATCGTCTGCTCCGGCTCCTTCGCGTCGTTCTTATGGTCGGTATCTGGTTTTTCCTGCAGTCTCTTTTTTTTAGTCCATACACGTCGCTGGGGACATTCTTTTACAGTTTTATGGCTGCCGGTAAAAACAATCTCGGCGTTTTCGCGGCTCCGGCGATTCTCGAATGTTTGCTCATGTGGGCGGCCATTGCGATAGGGAATTTGCTTCTGCTTCTGGAAAGAAATTAATCAGAGCTTATAAAAAAATGCCTCTTCATGTACATGAAGAGGCATTTTTTTTTCGTTATTTGATTATCTGCTGCTCGGCAATGATTGTTTGTTTCAGGAGATTGAACCGGACCATGTAGATAATCCAGCCGATAAATGTCGCGAAACAACCGCTGAAAAAGGTGATGCCGTCTGTTGTCGTCAGCGCATAAAAACAGTAAATAATGGAAGCGCCGGCGAGAAAATACGAAGTATTCCGATTACATACGGCGTTATCAATATGTTCTTTTTCCAAAATCGTCTTCAGCGCGGCAGCACAGAAGATATACGGGATGACATTGGTAACGACGGCAAGATTGGCGAGTAATTCGAACTGCTGCGCCAATGTCGGACTGATCGTCATGAAGGCCAGACAGGTCTGCATGCAGAGAATGAGGAACATGCCTTTTAGCGGCACATCGGCGTTGGTAACCTTGGCGAATATTTTCGGGAAAAGCCCTCGTTGAGCGCTGGTTTTGAATACGCGGGCCAAGGTAAACTGCCAGGAAAGGAGCGAGCCGGCACAGGAGAAAACCATCAATCCCATGACGACTTTACCTGCCGTGGAGCCCAGCATGGCGGAAAAAGCCAAGCCGAAAGGAGCGCTGGAAGCCAAGATGTCCCCGTTGGGAAGGATGCCGGCAATGGCATTGGTCGAGGCGACGTAGATCACAGCGACACCGAGGGTGCTGACAAAGGTCGCAATCGGTACGGAACGCTGCGGGTTTTCAACGGCGTCCATGTTGACGGCAGCCGATTCGAGACCGAGGAAAGACCACAATGTCAGGGCAATGGAATTGCCGACGGCGTCGCTCAGGCCGAAGCCGTTCGGATTCCACGAACTGAGCCAGGTCGCCGGATCAAACCAGAACCAGCCGATGATGGAGATGCCCAGAACGGGAATGATGGCGCCCCAGATCGTTACGGTACTCAATTTACCGGAATAACGGGAACCGCTGAAGTTCAGCGCGGCAGCCGTCCAAAGCAAGGCAATTGTATAAAGACACGTCTGTACAGGCGAGAATTCGGTTTCGAGGAAACCGGCGCCGTAACCGACGGCGGAAATGGCAATAGCTACATTTGCAATGACGATTGAAACTGCATAGGCGTAGTTTGCCATAAAATGTCCTATTCGTCCGAACGCGTATTCGGTGTAACCGCCCATACCGCCGGGCTTGGTTGAAAACATGCCGCATCTGGCAAAAGTCATGGCCAGCGCAAGCGAACCGAAGGCTGTAATAAGCCAGGAGATGATCGAAATAGTCCCTACTTCGGCAAGTTTTGTCGGCAACATGATAATACCTGCTCCCAACATATTGGCGGCAGTGATGAACGTCAGCTGCACCAAAGACATTTTACGGCGTGAATTTTTCATTATCAGTCCTTCTTTCATAAGCAGCCATACAATCTGCTTCAAATTTAAAAATCAACTTATTCTATCATTTATCTTCTCAAATGCAAATACTTTTTTTGTAAAAAAAATTCGGGGAAACCTTGTATTTCTGCGGATTTAGACGGCGTTTTCGTAGGAGGCTGAAGCAGATGTCTGAAAAATGGCTTTATACCGCATAGTTTAAAAATTTTCTGCCGGCGGGACCGAACGGGAAGCGTATTACCGTTGGTGTTTTTGATATGATACAAGTAGCCGATATTACATATAGGAATATATAAACGGAAGGTAAATAGAGCGTGTTGGCATAATATGTTATTATAAGCATCCTGATTGCCGGCCTTTCGCGAAGGAGCAGGTACTTCTGCAGGCGACAGCGGCAGACCGATGCTTGACGGCGCGCGGTTGCGACCGGTAAATAGCCGAACGCCATCGGCATGGCGGGCACTTTTGCGGCAATTCGGGCCGTGGCGGCAGGAAAAAGAGAGGGCAGTTTGTCGGGGTCAATTGCGTTCAGCCCGAAGATGGAGTACAATTGCTCCAACAGAGGTAATTAACGACGCGCTTCTGTCGGCGATCTGTCCCGAACAACGATGAAGCGGCAGTGCGGCGGTGCGGCACCAGGAGGGAAGCGGCCGGCTTATCCGTTACGGCCGTCGCCGTCGGTTGCTGCGGAGTTGACAGGTGTTTCTGTCAGCGGTGGAGCGTCGTTTAGGGGGAGAGGGCAATAGATGGGGGAAGAAAATAAGGTATCCAAATATTTGTTTTTGGTGAGTATGGTCATTTTCGGCACAATCGGTATCTTTCGCCGCCTGCTGCCTATCGATTCAGTTATGCTGGTCTTCCTGCGCGGCGCCGGAGGTGCTTTGGTTCTGACGTTATTTCTGTTGATTTGCAGGCGCCATCCCGATTTCGACGGTATTCGGAGAAATTTGGCAAAGCTGACCGTTTCCGGTATCTTTCTGGGACTTAACTGGATTTTTCTTTTTGAATCGTATACGTATACGACAGTTGCTACGGCGACCCTTTGTTACTACATGTCTCCTGTTTTTCTTATTATCGCTTCGGTATTTTTCTTGCATGAGACCATGAGTTTGCCGAAGGGGTTCTGTGTTTTGCTTGCGATTATCGGCATGGTGTTTGTTTCCGGCGTTCCTGAAAGCGGTATTCCCCAAGCCGCCGAACTGCGCGGCGTCGTTTGCGGGCTGGCTGCCGCCGTCTTTTACACGGCGATGATCATGACCAACAAAATGATTCACCACATCGGCGCCTATGACAAGACGATCGTTCAGTTGGCGGTGGCCGCAGTTGCGCTGATACCGTATTTGACGGTTACGCAAGGCTGGTCGTCTTTCCAACTGACGGGACTGACATTGGTTTTGCTGGCCGTCGTTATCATTGTCCATACAGGCATTGCCTGCGTCATCTACTTCAGCACGATGGAATCGTTGAAGGCGCAAACGATCGCCGTGTTCAGTTACGTCGATCCGATTACGGCGATCTTGCTGTCGGCGCTGCTTCTGCATGAACCGATGAGTCTTCTTAACGGGATCGGCGCCGTCATGGTCTTGGGAGCGGCTGTTCTTTGTGACAAGTGCTCATGACATATAGTTTCTGTTTGTGTTGCGAAAGGAGTCTGGCCTATGAAAACGATTATGGCATTTTACTTAAACGGTTGTCCTTATTGTGCCAATGCGAAGAAAGCGGTTGAAGAATTAACGCGGGAAAATGCGGCATATCAATCGATTGATCTGACCTGGTATGAAGAAACGGAACATGCCGACCTGTTGCCGGCGCACCCCTATACATATGTACCCAATATGTTCGTTGACGATGAAAAACGGTATGAAGCGCATCCCGGGGAAATGTACGACGAAACGAAGGCAAAGATCAAGGCTGTTTTTGACAGTGTACTTTAAAAGAGCGCTATTGCGTGCAGAGAGGTGGTGCGGCTGTATGGTCAAGGGCAAGACGTATCTCCTGGCAGGCTTTGCCGGATTGCTTTTGCTTCAAGGAACGACGGCTGCCGATGTTGCCGGCTGGGAACAACGTGCCGTCACTTCCGGCCTTGCCGGTATGTCGGCCATGCCGGCGGAAACCCGAGCCGTAGGCGACAGCGAAGCGTTGCGGGACGCCTTGGGATTTGCGCCGTTGGCGCTGCCGGCGGAGGATCAATTTGCAGCAATTGATTATCGGGTCATTTCCGGGGTACTGGCGCAGATCAGCTATACGAATCGGACCGGTGTGCAGGAGATCATTGTCCGCAAGGGGGCGCTGCGCAACGTAGGACAGTTGCCGAACATCAGCGGTCTTACCGCGGCTGACTGGCAGTATCAGATTTACGGCGGCAGTGTCGTATCCGTCGCTGCAGACGCTCTGACGGAAAGCTATGCCGCTGCTTGGCATGACCGCACTTTCGCTTACGCAGTCATGACGAGAGGGGTGACGGAGGCAACGTTTAAGGCTGTTGTCTCCGCTTTGATCGGCAAGACGCAGGGCGATGTCCCGGCGGTGCCGAATCCTGTCGTCGTTTACGGCAATCTGGAAGAGGTCGCGTCCGCCGTCGGCTTTCGGCCGCTGACACTGCCTGCCGGCAGTCATTACCGACTTGTCGGCTGCAGCGTCATTTCCGGCGTGACGGCACAGGCGGCATATAAGGATTATACGATTAAGAATAATGACGAATTTTTTGTCCGCAAAGCGCGGTATCGTGATGTTCGAATGAAGGATATCAGCGGACTGGCGGCCGATTGCTGGCAGAAGAGGAAAATCGGCCGCCAGCAGGTCGTCGTCGGTTCATACCGTGTAGGGCCAAACGGTACGGGTACCTATGCCGCTTATTGGCGGGACGGCGATTACGTTTACGCCGCTTTTTCCCGGGAAACGACGGCAGAGCGGTTCGTTGCCGACGTGGCGGACTTGGTGGAAGCGGAAAGCGCTGCTGCAGGCACCTGAGCACGCAGGTAATGCCGGAAACGGCGTGTTCAGGTGCAGGAGAACGCCGTCTTCCGCGGCTGCAGAACGGTTGCGGTCAGGCATTAAGGGGGTTATGCCATGATGAAAGAATTGGAATTGTTTAAAGTGGAAAACTATTACGGTTTCGACCAGTCGCTGTTTTCCGACAGATGGATGAATATCGGCGGTTGCGGTGCCGTTGTCGCCTGTGACATCAGCATTTATCTGGCCCGGCGTTTCGGGTTGGATCACGTATATCCTTTTTCCAAGGATACGATTACGGCGTCGGAGTATATTCGGTTCTCCCAGATCATGAAGCCGTATTTGCGGCCGCGTATGACGGGAATTAATACGCTTGAGGTCTGGATGGACGGATACCGTAATTATTTGAAGAGCGTCGGTGAAACGCGTATTTCCATGAAAGGACTGAACAGCGACTGTTCCTTCGAAACGATGCGCGAAGCGTTGAAAAGGCAGATTGACAGTTCCATGGCAGTGCCGTATCTTAATTTGCAGCACCATAATCCGAACTTTACCAATTATGTCTGGCACTGGTTTTGGCTGGCAGGGTATGAAGAATTTGAAGATTCTTTTATGGTTAAGGCCGTGACATACGGCACGTATCACTGGTTCTCTTTTCCCGACTTGTGGAACAGCGGTTATACGAAAAAGGGCGGTATGATTTTGATCAATCTGCCGTGGGACAGATAACGGAGGCGTACGGATGCTGTATCTTATTAAATGGCTTTACGCCTGGTTCATGCCTTTAGGATTCGTTGTCGCGGCGTTCGTCGTCGCGTCTGCGCGTTTAATCAAAAATCAAGAAAAAGGTCACAGCGCCATTGCGCTCCTGACCTTTTTTTTATATCTGTCTTCGTTGGAGCCTATCGGAAATATGCTTATTTCCTCTTTGGAGGATCGATATATTCAGTCGGCTGTGCCTCTTCAGGCTGAGGCCATCGTCGTACTCGGCGGCGGTTCGTATGGCGGCGTTGCCGACCTGAACGGTTCCGGTCAGGTCGGCGATATAGCGGCCAATCGGCTTTTGACGGCATTGCGTCTGCAACGACAGATGCAGGTGCCGATCGTCTTATCCGGCGGCGTCGTTTTTGCTGAAGACGGGAACGAAAGCGCTATCGAGAAGCGGGTGCTGATAGAGGCCGGCGTGCCGGAAACGATGATTTATACTGAAGACAACAGCAGAAATACGGCGGAAAATGCGGCGTATACGATGCAGCTGTGCAGAGAGCACGGCTGGAAAAGCATTATTCTGCTTACGAGTGCCTTCCATATGCCGCGGGCAATGGGATTTTTTTCTCAGGAAGAAACGGTTGTCCGCCCGTATCCTTGCGATTACCAGGCAAGCCGGCCGCTGACGATTACCCCTTTTTCCCTGATTCCCAATGCGCAGGGGTTGTATAATACGACATTGGCTGTAAAAGAATATGCCGGTATGGGGGCGCATTACCTGGGATTTCAGTAAAAAGAAAGTAAGAAACGTAAAAAAATGGGACGTATTGCGTCCATACAGTTGCAAAAATGCTCCCGATATGTCATAATAAACACAACAAAAAGTTTTGATGACAGTTGAGTGTATGTTTGGTCATAAATGAAGGAGTGTTTCATGATGATTAAAGTCGGGATTAACGGATTCGGTCGTATCGGTCGTTTTGTTTTCCGTGCGGCACAGACTCGGAATGATATGGAGATTGTCGGGATCAATGATTTGTGCCCTGTCGACTATATGGCGTATATGCTTAAATACGACACGATGCACGGCCGGTTTGACGGCACTGTCGAAGCCGATATGGAACGCAGTGAATTGATTGTTAACGGCAAACGCATTCGGGTTACTGCTGAAATGGATCCTGCCGATTTGAAGTGGGGTGCCGTCGGGGCGGAATATGTCGTCGAATCGACCGGACGTTTTCTGACGTTGGACCTGGCTGAAAAACATTTGCAAGCCGGCGCGAAATACGTTGTGCTTTCCGCTCCTTCTAAGGAAGGAAAAGACGGCCGACAAGCGGATATGTTCGTTTGCGGTGTCAACACGGATACGTATCAGGGGCAGAAGATCGTTTCCAATGCTTCCTGCACGACGAATTGTCTGGCGCCGATTGCCAAAGTGCTCAACGATGCCTTTGGCATTAAGGACGGCTTGATGACGACTGTCCATTCGACGACGGCGACGCAGAAGACTGTCGACGGTCCGTCTCTGAAAGATTGGCGCGGCGGCCGTGCGGCATCGGGCAACATCATCCCTTCTTCGACCGGGGCGGCTAAAGCCGTCGGCAAGGTTATTCCCGCATTGGACGGAAAGCTGACGGGTATGGCCATGCGCGTGCCGACTCTGGATGTATCGGTCGTCGATTTGACGGCGAATCTGATTAAGCCGGCAACGTATGAAGATATCTGCCGGGCCATGCGGCAGGCGTCGGCAGGCGAATTGAAAGGCGTTCTGGGATATACGGAAGATGACGTTGTTTCTTCCGACTTCCTCGGTACGACACTGACTTCCGTTTTTGATGCTAAGGCCGGGATTTCTTTAACCGATACCTTTGTTAAAGTTATTTCCTGGTATGATAATGAAATCGGTTATTCCAATAAAGTTTGCGATTTGATCGCCAAAATGAACGATTATAACAGCCGTCGCTGATGTTGCCGGCACGTTGGCAGCGGTGAGGCGGACGAAAAGACAGGCAGGAGAGACGGGTCTCCTGCCTGTTCACGTATACGGCGATTTGTCTTATAATAGAACACGTATAAAGGAGGAGGCTGACGATGAAAACCAAAAATACCGTTATGCTCGTCATCATGGATGGTTTCGGCTGTAGTGACGATGTTCATGACAATGCAGTGGCGGCGGCCGATTTGAAGGTCTTGCCGAAATTATGGAAAGAATATCCCCATTCTTATTTGGAAGCGTCGGCAGAAGCCGTCGGCTTGCCGCATGGACAGATAGGAAATTCCGAAGTCGGCCATTTAAATATCGGTGCCGGCCGTATCGTATACCAATCGCTGACCAAGATTACAAATGATATTGGCAGCGGCGCGTTTTTTGAAAAAGAAGCGCTTGTAGGCGCAATGGAACAGGCGAAAGCCCATAACGGTGCGTTGCATCTGATGGGATTGGTTTCCCCGGGCGGTGTGCACAGCAGCGAGCGGCATCTGTACGGATTGTTGGAAATGGCCAAGCGCAGCGGTGTGAAAAACGTGTACATTCATGCCTTTCTGGACGGCCGTGACGTGTTGCCGCGCAGTGCCGAACTGTACATCCGGGAATTGGAGGACAGGTGCGCCGCTCTCGGCGTAGGGGAGATCGCCACCGTCAGCGGCCGGTATTATGCCATGGATCGCGATCGGCGGTGGGAGCGTACCGAGAAGGCTTATAACGCCGTCGTTTACGGCAGCGGCGAGACGGCGGCAACGGCGCAGGCTTGTCTGGCGGCTTCTTATGAAAAAGGCCTTTCCGATGAATTCGTGCTGCCTACGGTGATTCATAAACATTGCTTGAAAGACGGGGACAGCGTTATTTTCTTCAACTTTCGGCCCGATAGAGCCAGACAGTTGACGACGGCTTTGGCAGCCGACGACTTCGACGGCTTTGTCAGGCCGGAAAAACTGCGGCTTTATGTGGCGACGATGACCCGTTATGAAGATACGCTGCCCGTTCATATCGTGTACGATAAGGAACATTTGGCCAACACCTTAGGAGAAGTTCTGGCCAAGGCCGGGAAGAAACAGCTGCGAATAGCGGAAACGGAAAAGTATGCTCATGTGACGTATTTCTTCAATGGCGGCGAAGAGGCGCCGAATGAAGGCGAAGACCGTATTCTCGTGCCGTCGCCGAAAGTCGCTACCTATGATCTGCAGCCTGAAATGAATGCGCCGGCGGTGACGGAAAAAGCGGTTGCCGCCATACACGAAGGGACGTATGACATGATCATACTGAACTTCGCCAATCCCGATATGGTGGGACACACCGGTGTATTGCCAGCTGCCGTTAAGGCGGTGGAAACTGTCGATACCTGTATCGGCAAGATCGCAGAAGCCCTGCGCTCCCGAGGCGGGCACTTATTGATCATTGCCGATCACGGCAATGCTGAACGCATGACGGATACGAAGACGGGATCGCCGTATACGGCACATACGACAAATCATGTTCCGTGCATTTTATTCAGCGACGCCTGGCGGGGCGGTCATCTTCATGACGGCATTTTAGCCGATGTGGCGCCGACGTTGCTGTACCTTGCCGGTATGAAGCAGCCGCAAGAAATGACGGGGCATAATCTGCTTGACGAATAACAAGAAATAGCTTGCATGACAAATAGAGTACAACAATTTTTATATAGACAGCATAAATAAAGAAAAATACGGAAATGAAGAAAGCCGACTTACGGAAAAACTCGCTATATGTAATTTACAATAGTTTCATTCTAGTATATATTTATAGCATAGGAATGAAATAATTTCCCCTTTTCAGGGAAACTAGCTGTTTAATTCAGTAAGGAGGATATGTGATGGCAGTAAAAATCGGTATTAGTGGATTTGGCAGGATTGGGAGATGTACGTTTCGTACGGCTTTATTACATCCCGAAGTCGAAATTGCGGCGCTGAATAATCGATCTGTCGGACCCATCATGGCGGATTTGTTGAAGTTCGATACGGTACACGGTACCTGGGATCATGACGTTTCGTTTGACAGTGAACGGCAGTGTTTGCTTGTTGACGGCCGCAGCATTCCTGTGACGAATGAAACGGATCCGGCCAATATTCCGTGGAAAACGCTGGGCGTAGATATTGTCGTCGAATCGACGGGTAAATTTAAGGACCATGCTTCGGCTTCGAAACATTTGGCCGGCGGCGCCAAGAAGGTCATCATTACAGCGCCCGGAAAAGAGCCGGATGCAACGATTGTTATGGGGGTCAATGAAGAAACATATGATCCGGCAACGCATCACATCATTTCCAACGGTTCCTGCACGACGAACTGTCTGGCTCCCATTGCCAAAGTGCTTTCCAGTGAGTTCGGCATCGTTCGCGGCATGATGACGACTGTCCATTCATATACGAACGATCAGCATCTTGTTGACAGCGTTCACAAGGATCTGCGTCGTGCCCGCTGCGCTACGCAGGCCATTATTCCGACTTCGACCGGAGCCGCACAGGCGGTTGCGCTCGTGCTCCCCGAGCTGAAAGGGAAATTTACGGGCATGGCGCTGCGCGTGCCGACGCCGAATGTATCCATGACGGATCTGGTTGCCGTTTTGGGTAAAAAAGTAACCAAGGAAGCTGTCAATCAGGCTTTGAAAAAGTGGGCCGACGGCCCGTTGAAAGGAATTCTTGCGTATTCGGAAGACGCTACGGTGTCATCCGATTATATCAGTGATACACACAGTTCTATTGTCGATGCCTTGGATACACGTGTCGTAGGCGAGGATATGGTCAAGGTCGTCGCTTGGTACGACAATGAATGGGGATATTCGTTGCGAGTGAATGACCTGGCGGCATATATTGCTTCTAAAGGCGTTTAGCATGTAAATGCAGCAGATAAGGCGGACAATCAGAGGAGGAAAGGGAATGGAAAATAATCTTCTCGATATGTTTCAGAAGATCGCGCCCGACGTCATGAGCACGATCAAAGAAAGATATCTCTTGTTGCGCCACATTTCTGATGCTGAACCGGTAGGGCGCCGGACGCTGGCGACTTTATCTGGACTTTCCGAACGGGTAGTACGGGCACATGTGGACGTACTGCGGCGCAGCGGCATTGTTCGTTTCACGTCGATGGGAATCGAAATGGAACCGGAAGGCAAACGGCTGATGCCGGAACTGCTGGAATGCTTTCTGCGTCTGAATAATTTGGATGACATGCAAGAACGGCTTTGCCAGGCCTTACAATTGGATTCCGTGTATATTGTTCCCGGAAATTGCGATGACGATCAGACGGCGAAAGAAGAATTGGGGCGTCGCGGCGCCGACTGCCTGACGGCTCTGTTCGGTACGGTTCGTGCCGTTGCCGTCAGCGGCGGTTCAACGATGGCTGCCGTCGCGGCGCAGCTGCCGCAGCAAAATGCGTCTCTTACCGTCGTGCCCGCTCGGGGCGGATTGGGTAATCGCGTGAAATTGCAGGCGAATTATATTGCCGAAATGATTGCCGCCAAAACGGGCGGTAAGTCGCACATGCTGCACGTATCCGATGAATTGAGCGCGGCGGCATTAAAGGTAATGATGGAATCTGACGAACAGACGAAGGCGAGCGTGACGTTGGCCCAACGCGCCGACGTGTTGCTGTACGGTATCGGTCGTGCCGATGTCATGGCTGCGCGGCGAGGATTTTCCGAAGCCAAAAGGCGGGAGCTTCAGGCAGCCGGCGCGGCGGGAGAGGCCTTGGGCTGTTATTGTAATCTGGAAGGTAAGATCGTATATGTCACCAATAATGTCGGAATCACGCTTGAGGATATCCGGCAGCACTCACATGTCATAGCCGTCTCCGGCGGCGCGGCGAAGGCGGAAGCCATTGTTTCCGTTATGCGCGCCTGTAAGCGCGGTGTTTTGGTCACCGATGAAGGAGCGGCTGAAAAAATCATGACCTTGATCTAATCAGCAGAAAGGGTGTATACCATGGTGAAAATAGGGATTAACGGCTTCGGCCGCATTGGCAGACAGGTTTTTAAAATTGCGCAGCGTTTTAGAGAGGAAATCGAAGTTGTCGGTATTAATGATGTCGGCTCACCGAAACAGATGGCCCATTTGTTAAAATATGACAGCATTTTCGGAACGATGCCCAGTGAAGTCACGTACGATGAGCGTCATATCATTGTCGACGGCACGCCGTATCCGCTGTTTGCCGAAAAGAATATCAAAAATATTGACTGGAATGCATTGGGCGCTGAAATTATCGTTGAATCGTCCGGCGTTTACGCCGGCAGGATCAGTCCGTCTTCTCAAGATCGCCTGCCCTTGGGCGGTACAGTCAAGAAAGTCATTATTACGGCGCCGTCGACAATCGACGACATTACCATCGTTCTCGGCGTTAACGAAGATAAGTACGAGCCGCAGAAACACCATGTCATTTCCGGCGCATCCTGCACGACCGGCGGCTTGGCGGCGATTTATAAGCTGATGAATGACACGTACGGCATTAAACGCGGCATGACGACGTCGGTTCATTCCTATACAAATGACCAGAAAATTTTGGATGTCTCTCACCGTGATTTGCGGCGGGCCCGCGCTGCCGGCATGTCGATCATTCCGACAACGACCGGTGCGGCCGAGGCGATTGCCAAGGTGTTGCCGGAATGCAAAAATAAATTGGTTTGCCACGCTGTGCGCGTGCCGACGCCGGATGTTTCCGTCATTGATATCGTCTTGGAACTGGCGACGGACGGCGTGACGGCCGAAGCTGTTAATGAAACGTTTAAAGCCGCGGCGGCAGGCGCCTATAAAGGAATTCTTGCCGTCAGTGAAGAGGAACTGGTTTCTGTCGATTACAGAGGCAATGAAAATACGGCTACCATTGATCTGCCGTTGACGCTTACGATGGAGGGCGGCATGGTCAAGATTGTTGCCTGGTATGATAATGAATGGGGATATTCCCGCCGCATCATTGACCTGATCCGCCTGCTTGTGTCCAGAGGCTTATAAAAAAGCCGGTACTGCAAAACTCGACAGGCAGCGTATAAGAGGATATGGAGGATATTGTTTATGAAAAAAATGATTACTGATATCGATGTAACAGGTAAAAAAGTATTTGTTCGCGCCGACTTCAATGTGCCCTTAGATGAAAACGGCGTTATTACGGATGATACCCGTATTCAGAAAACGCTGCCGACAATCCGGTACTTGCTGGATCACCGGGCTGCCGTCATTTTAGCCAGTCATCTCGGCAGACCGAAGGGAGAGGCCAAGCCGGAGTTTTCTCTTCGCCCCGTGGCCGGCCGGCTGTCCGAGCTCTTGGGATTTACCGTGAAAATGGCGCCCGATTGCATCGGCGGCGAAACAGAAACGTTGGCGGCGGCGCTGCAGCCCGGTGAGGTGCTGTTGTTGGAAAATTTGCGTTATCATCGGGAAGAGGAAAAGAATGACGCCGGCTTTGCGCAGGCTTTGGCCGGGCTAGCCGATATCGGCATCAACGACGCTTTCGGCTGTTGTCACAGGGCGCATGCTTCCGTTGCCGGGATCGCTGATTTTCTGCCAATGGCGGCAGGTTTCTTATTGGCTAAAGAAATACGCTTTATCGGCGGCGCCGTAGATGATCCGCAGCATCCTTTTGCGGCTGTTATCGGCGGTGCCAAAGTTTCCGATAAGATTGAAGTCATCTCTAATTTGCTGCCGAAAGTTGACGTCATGATCATCGGCGGCGGCATGGCCAATACTTTTTTAGCGGCGCAGGGCTATAGCGTCGGCAAATCGCTGGTTGAAACGGACAAGATCGAATTGGCAAAATCGCTGCTCGCTGAAGCGGCAAAGACAAATACGACGCTGCTGCTGCCTTCCGATGTAACGGTGGCATCCGCCTTTTCCGCCGCTGCCGATTACCGTGTCGTGGCGCGCGACGCCGTTCCGGAAGATTGGATGATTCTCGATATCGGGCCCGAAAGCTGTGCCGCTTTTGCCGACGCACTGGCGGCAATGAAGCTTATCGTCTGGAACGGGCCGATGGGCGTTTTTGAAATGGAGCCGTTTGCCAAGGGGACTGTTGCCGTAGCCCAAGCTGTGGCGTCTTCAGCGGCCGTATCGATCGTCGGCGGCGGTGATTCCGTTTCTGCTGTCAATAAGACGGGTCTTGCCGATCAGATTACGCATATCTCGACAGGCGGCGGCGCTTCTCTCGAATACCTCGAAGGGAAGGATCTGCCCGGTATTGCCGTGCTGTCTGATAAATAAAAAAAGCAACAACATCAATGGAGGTTTGATCAGTGAGAAAAACGATTATTGCAGGAAATTGGAAAATGAATCATCTCGGCAGCGATGTTGATTCGACGTTAAAAGCGTTGACGAAGGCTGTAGGTACAAGCAGCAAAGCGGAGATCGTTATCGCTCCTGTTTTTCCTTACCTGGCGTCGGCAGTTGCCTTGACCAAGGGAACGCCTGTTCGAATTGCGGCGCAGAATATGCATTGGAAAGACAAGGGAGCCTATACGGGCGAAGTTTCGCCGGCCATGCTCGTTGACCTCGGCGTATCCCATGTCATTATCGGTCATTCTGAACGCCGCATGGATTGCAATGAACGTGATGCGACAGTCAACTTGAAAGTGAAAGCCGCTTTGGCTCACGGACTGACGCCGATCATGTGCTGCGGCGAAACGCTGGAGCAACGTGAAAAAGGAGATATGCAGTCGTGGATTGAAGGGCAGATTGAAAAGGGCCTGGCAGCCATCACACCGGAACAGATGCGGTCTGTCGTCATTGCTTACGAACCGATCTGGGCTATCGGGACGGGGAAGACGGCCAGTGCTGCGCAGGCAGAAGAGGTCTGTGCCATCATTCGCAGGAAGATAGCGGCGCTTTATGACCGCGCTTTGGCTGACGACGTGTCCATCTTATACGGCGGCAGTGTCAAAGGCGGCAACATTGCCGAACTGACCGGCTCCGCCGACATTGACGGCGCTCTCGTCGGCGGCGCCAGTTTGCAAGCTGATGATTTTATGGCAATCATCGACAATGCCGTCATTAAATAATTGTTCAACCGAGATCAAGCATGCCGAAATGTTTTTCGGCATGCTTTTTCTGTAACGACGGCGGCCATTAACATATGGAATATTAAAACGGCATATGGTATAATGCAGATTGAAATGTAAAATTTACGGAAAGTATGTAAAGAATATGATACAGAACGTAAATTTTATAGAGAATTAGTAAAGTTTACTTGACAGAATATTCGCTAAACGGATTCTTCCGTATGATTACGAAGGAGATCGAGTGACTGTGGCATTTAACCTGAAGCCGAAAGAAGAAAAGTTTTTTATCTTATTGAGTCAGCATGCAGCGCTCAGTGATGAAGCGGCAGTGATTTTGCGAAAGGCGATTTGCGAGGAAATTCCGAAGCAGGAAGCGATGGAGCAGATCGGAGAGATCGAAGGGGAAGCGGATGCCTTGGTCACGGAGACGATGAAGCGTCTGCAAAAGAGTTTTATTACGCCGATGGATCGTGAAGATATTCAGCAGCTCATTGACCAGCTTGACGCGGCTGTCGACAATATCAGTGAAATCATTGATAAGATGTGCATGTATCATGTCGGAGAAGCGACAGACGGCGCCAAGCGGATGGCCGTCGTCATGTCAAAGGCCATGGGCGAGATCCGCAAGTCCATCGGCTATATGCGAAATGTCAAAAACGACTATTTGAAGATCGAAGCGCGCAGCAAAAAGGTCCTGAAGTATGAAGGGCAATGCGACGATTTGTATCATGAAGAAATGGCCAAGTTATTTGAAGAATGCACGGATCCGATTGAGATTATAAAATGGAAGGAAATACTTCAATCGATCGAAGACGTTACCGATGATTGTGAACGATTGGTCATTACCTTCAGAAGGGTCGTTCTGAAATATGCCTGATAATTGGTTAATATGGACAGTCGTTTTATTTGCTGTTCTCTTTGATTATATCAACGGTTTTCACGATACGGCCAATGCCATTGCGACCAGTGTGTCGACGCGGGCTATCTCGCCCCGTCATGCAGTCGTGATGGCTGCTGTTCTTAATTTTTGCGGGGCCATGGTCAGTACCGGTGTCGCTAAGACAATTGGCGGCGATCTTGTCCTGAATCCGGCGCAGATCAGTCTGGAAGTCATTATTGCGGCTCTCATCGGCTCCATTATCTGGAATATACTGACTTGGTATTATCGGCTGCCCAGCAGCTCGTCCCACTCCCTTGTCGGCGGTGTTATCGGCGCCGTCTGCATCAGTGTCGGGCCTGCGGCGCTTGATACCGGCGGCATTGGAAAAATCGTGTTATCGCTGATTTTGTCTCCTGTCGTCGCCTTGGTGTCCGGCTATTTTGTCATGATCGCCATTCTCTGGATATTCCGGTGCTTTTCGCCGATTGCCTTGAATCGACGGTTCAGAAAGATGCAATTGATATCAGCCAGTTTGATGGCCTTTTCTCACGGCTCCAATGACGCGCAAAAAGCGATGGGGATCATTGCTCTGGCCTTGCTCAGCGGCGGGTATATCGATACGATGGAAATTCCCGTTTGGGTAAAATTCGCTTGCGCTACTTCCATGGCCCTCGGTACGTCTGCCGGCGGTTGGCGTATTATTTCGACGATGGGGACGAAAATATTCAAGCTGGCTTCCGTTAACGGTTTTGCGGCCGATTTGAATTCGTCGCTTGTTATTTTTATGGCAACTTTTTTACATCTGCCGGTCAGCACGACGCACGTCGTTTCCGGCTCGATTATGGGGATCGGTTCGGCGGAGCGAGTTCGTGCCGTTCACTGGGGAGTTGCCAGAAGCATGCTCATTGCCTGGGTCGTGACGATTCCGATTAGCGGTTGTTTGGCGGCATTCATTTTTGTGGTTATTCACTTTCTTTTTCATTAGAATGAACGTGCAGTATTGCATCGTCAATACTGCATAAATTTTTGAAAAAAACTATACTTTTTTGGTAATTTATTATATAATCCTTATAAGGAGGTATGTCCAAATGCGATTAAACCAAGCTACGGACTATGCGTTTCGTATGGTCCTTTACCTGGCTTCCAAGCCGGAAGGCACAAAAATCACAGGTGCGGCATTAGCGGAGAAACAGAATATACCGGAACGGTTTTTGCTGAAAATCATGCGCAGTCTGACTGCCGCCAATATTATGAAGTCTTATCGCGGTGTTGACGGCGGATTCGCCTTGCAGCGCGCGCCGCGGGAAATCACGCTGTTCGATGTCATCGAGGCCGTAGAAGGGCAGACGGAACTGCAGCGGTGTTTAAATGATTCCGGCGCCTGTTCGCGCGGTTGCGGCGGTATGTGTTCGATTTATGCGGCTTTTGAAGGGATACAGCGGGATTTGGCGGAGCGCCTGAAAGCGATCAATTTCGAAGCATTGGCCTTACAGGAGAAGGCGATGGCCGAAGAAAGAGATGCGGATTCCGGAAAAGAGGAGCTATAGGGCTCCTCTTTTTTAGTTTGCCGCCTGTTTTGTTCCGATGGCAAGGGGACATTTCTTCACTGACAGCGGGCTTTATTTTATCGTTCAAATGGTGTAAAATAAAACATACTATTGTCGTTTTTCAGATGGAGAAATGTCTTATGATGTATATACCGATTCAAGGATTTATCAGCAGTTTCAGGTTGTTGGATTTGTTGGATATTGCACTGGTTGCTTTTTTCTTATATAAGCTTTTCATGCTCATACGCAATACGCGGGCCGTTGCCTTGATTAAAGGTCTCCTGATCTTGGGTGCCGTTACGATTGTCAGCAAGATCCTTGACCTGCACGTCGTCAATTGGCTTTTGCAGCAAGGGATGACGGTCATCTTGGTTGCCTTGCCCGTCGTTTTTCAACCCGAGCTGCGGCGGGCGTTGGAACAGATCGGCCGCGGCCGGCTTTTTCGTTCAGGCCAGGTCATCAGTCGTGAAGAACTGGAACGGCTCCTTGATGAAATCGTAGCGATTTCGGAGTCATTGGCAAAGACGCGTACAGGGGCTCTGCTCGTTTTTGAACGAGAAGTCGGACTGAATGACTATATCGATACGGGGATTGCCATTAACGGTATTGTATCCCGTGAATTGCTCGGTAATATCTTTATTCCCAATACGCCGCTGCACGACGGCGCCGTTATTATCCGCGACAATAAGATCATGGCTGCCGGCTGTCTGTTGCCGCTGACGTCGGATCGTTCTCTTTCGACGGAACTGGGAACGCGTCATCGTGCGGCTATCGGCATCAGCGAACTGGCCGATGCCGTTGTAATCGTTGTCAGTGAGGAGACGGGGGCTATTTCTTATGCTTACGGCGGCCACATATACCGCCACATTGACGGCGCCGCACTGCGCAATATTCTGATGGGATTTCTTGATAAACCGCAGCCGGGACTGGCCAATCTCCTCAAATGGGGGGGAACAAAATGATCAAAACCTTACGCGGAAAATGGGAATTGCAAATCGTCTGCCTGCTTTTGGCCGTGATTCTCTGGTTTGTCATTATCAATGAGCAGAATCCCACCAGTGAAGGCAGTTATACCGTTCCCGTCACGGTTGAAAATCTGGCGCCGCAGTATATTACGGCCAATGTCCCGAAGACGATTTACGTACGGCTTTCAGGGCCGCGCAATACGATCATCAATGTAGGGGCCGATGACATTAAGGCGTATGTTGATCTGGCCGATGCGACGGAAGGTGAAAAGACGGTTCCGATCCATGTGCAACTGCCGGACGGGACGGAATTAAAAAAGCAGAGTATTACGACTGCCGATATTATTGTCGACCTTTATGCGGTCAAAGAATTTCGGCTTGTACCGCATATGATGGGGGCTCTTTCCGAAGGGATGACCGCTTCCGGCGTGCAGATCGTGCCGGATAAGGTTGTCGTCAGCGGAGCGCAGCGTCTCTTAAAAGACGTTGATCGCGCCGTTATCGATATTCCTCTGGGGGATAAGGACAGCGATTTTTCCGTTATGGCGCCGATTCACCTCGTTCGTGCCGACGGCGTTCCCGTAGAAGGACTGAATTTGACACCGCACCACAGCAATGTCAAGGTGACGATGAGCGGCAATGCCGTAACAAAGAAGGTAACGCTGAATGTTCCCGTTTACGGCAATACCGATCCCGCCGTTCGGCTTGGCAAGGTTACTGTTGAGCCTAAGACCGTTACATTGCACGGCAGCGCCGATCTGTTGAGCGGCATCAATGTCCTGAATTTGACGCCAATCAATATTGAAGGTCTTGCGGCGGATAAAGAATGGAAAGTGTCGGTGCCCGTCTCGGCGGCGGGAATAACGGCGGAACCGGACTTGATTTCGGTGAAAGTCGAAGTCGTGCCGGCGGAGTAGAGGAGATATACGTGTGCTGAGAATTATGAATATCCGAACGGCGGCGCCGCTGACCAGGTCACTGGCGTCTTTGGCGGCGAAGAAACTGCGTTGTCAGGAAGCTGCCGTGCAGGCCGTAACGGTCGTACGTCGGTCTGTCGACGCCAGGCGCAAACCCCGGGTCGTCCTAGTGTTTACCCTTGATGTGGAAGTCGTGAAGGAAGGGGATGTTCTGCGCCGCTGTAAAAATGATAAAGATATCCGGCAGCTCAAGGCGCTGCCGGCCCTTTCGATTGTCCACGGTTCCGGCAAACTGCGTTGCCGGCCGATCGTTGTCGGTACCGGTCCGGCAGGATTGGCGGCGGCGCTGGTTCTGGCGGAAGAAGGCTATGCGCCTCTCGTTTTGGAACGGGGCTACGATGTGGACAGTCGCAGTTTGCACGTGAAAGAATTCTGGGAAAAAGGCCTTTTTCGCAGCGATTCCAATGTGCAGTTCGGCGAAGGTGGCGCCGGCACGTTTTCTGACGGAAAATTGACGACTCGCGTTAATCACCTGCTGCTGCCCCGTGTTCTGGACGCGTTCGTCGAAGCCGGTGCGCCGTCGGAAATACGGTACGCCTATAATCCTCACATCGGGACGGATATATTGCGCGGCGTCGTCAGGAACATGCGGAAAAAGATCGAACGCCTTGGCGGTTCCGTTCGTTTTTGTGCTTGCGTAACGGGAATGGAACGAAAAAAGGACGGCGCCGTGCAGGCCGTTATCGTTAACGGCACGGAACGGATTGAGACGGACGTGCTTCTGTTGGGAATCGGGCACAGTGCCAGAGACACGTTTTACATGCTCAGGGACAATGACGTCCGTTTGACGCCGAAGGACTTTGCCATAGGTGTGCGGATTGAGCATGGACAAGACTGGTTGGATCGGACTCAGTACGGCAGCAGCGCTGCCGATTTGGGGCTGGAGCCGTCTGACTATGCCTTGGTTTATCATGGCGCCGATAGACGGTCGTGTTACTCGTTTTGCATGTGCCCCGGCGGCACGGTCGTGGCGGCCGCTTCGGAAAAAGGGATGGTCGTTACCAACGGGATGAGCGTTTATCGCCGTGATAGCGGAATTGCCAACAGCGCTCTTGTCGTCAATGTGACGGCTGCCGATCTTGGCAGCGCGTCGCCCTTGGCGGGAATCGAGTTCCAGCGGCATTACGAACGGCTGGCCTATGAAGCCGGCGGCGGTAATTATTTTGCGCCGGCGCAGACTGTCGGTGACTTTCTCAACCGCAATACTGCCGGTCTGACGAAGGGCCCCGTTTCCTATAAACCCGGCGTAGTCTGGGCCGACTTGCATGACGTGTTGCCCCGTTTCGTGACGACGACCTTGGCAGAAGCCTTACCTTATTTTGGCCGTAAGATTCGCGGTTTTGATGACAATCATGTCGTTATGACCGGTGTTGAGACGCGGACGAGTTCTCCTGTTCGCATCAGCCGCGGTGAAGACCGGCAGGCCCTGGAAACGCCCGGACTGTATCCGATCGGCGAAGGAGCCGGATATGCCGGCGGCATTATGAGTGCTTTTTTGGACGGCATGGAAAGTGCTTTACAGATCATAGAACTATATCAACCTTTGGAGGTATTGTAAATGGCTAGATTATTTGGTACAGATGGCGTACGCGGTGTTGCGAACCAATCCTTGACACCGGAACTCGCATATCATTTGGGACGGGCTGCGGCATATGTGCTGGGACGCGATAAGGAGCATCCGACCTTTCTGATCGGGCGCGATACGCGGCAATCGGGTACGATGTTGGCAAGTGTGCTGGCGGCCGGGATCGCTTCCGCCGGCGGCAATTGTTTTATGGCCGGCGTTATTCCGACACCGGCTATTGCCTATCTGACCCGAAGCCATCACCTGGATGCAGGTGTGATGATCTCGGCTTCTCATAATCCGTTTGAATATAACGGGATTAAGTTCTTTGATCGGTACGGGTACAAGCTCCCTGATGAAACGGAAGACGAGATTGAAGAGTATTTACTGAAGGATGAACGGACAGGACTGGAAATGCAGCGACCTGTCGGGGAAGCCGTCGGTACGATTACGTCATGGACTGATTTGCAATCAGAATATGTCGATTTTATTTGCCGCTCCACCGACGTTGATTTGACCGGTATCAAAGTAGTACACGACGGCGCTAACGGTTCGGCCTATGAATTGGGAGCCGAGATATTCCGGCGTCTAGGCGCCGAGGTCATACAGATCCATTGCAAGCCGTCAGGCGTTAATATTAATGACCGCTGCGGCTCGACGCATTTGCAGAGCTTGCAGGAAGCGGTATTAGCCAACGGTGCCGATCTGGGTATTGCCAATGACGGTGACGCCGATCGCTGTCTTGCTGTCGACGAAAAGGGACAGGAAATGGACGGTGATCAGATGATGCTCCTCTGTGCCCTCCATTTAAAGGAAGAGGGGCGTTTGAAGAAAGATACCGTCGTCGGAACCGTAATGAGCAATATCGGCTTCCATAAGGCGGCGAAAGAACGGGGCTGTAATGTGGAGATCACGGCAGTCGGCGACCGCTATGTTTTGGAATGCATGCGGCAGAAGGGGTATTCTCTCGGCGGTGAACAATCGGGCCATATTATCTTTCTCGATTATAATACGACAGGTGACGGATTGCTGACGGCGGTGCAGCTGATGACGGTCATGCAGAAGCAAGGGAAACCGCTGTCACAGCTGGCCGGTCTGATGACGCGGTATCCGCAGATCCTAAAAAATGTCCGCGTCCAGACAAAATCGGGCTGGGATGAAAACACGTTGATCATGGCGGCCATTGCGGCAGGCGAAGAGGAACTGGGCGATGAAGGCCGGATTCTCGTACGGCCTTCCGGAACGGAACCGCTTATTCGCGTTATGGCGGAAGGGCCGGATCTGGAACAGCTGGATCGAATCGTCGATGATATTGTCGGCGTAGTGGAACACGAGATGGGACCGGCAACATAACGGTATACCCCGTCGGAGAGCAGTGCAGTTGCTGCTCTCCTTTTCATTTACTGATAGGGACATTATTTGCGAAAGAAGGAACGGTGTGTATGAAAGGGTTGGACCGTCATGTCTATTTGTTTTCTCTCGGTCATTTTTCCGTCGACTGGGTGCAAGGCGCCATACCGGCGCTGCTGCCTTATTTTATAACTGTCTGCCAACTGAATTATCGGGAAGCGACGACGCTGATTTTTGCCAATATGCTCTTGTCGTCCGTTTCGCAGCCTCTTTTCGGCTACTATTCGGATAAGATATCGAAGCCGTGGTTCGTTCCTCTGGGACCGGTCATTTGCGGCCTTTGCCTTACGGTCATCGCATTTACGACGGACTACTGGATTATTTTTATCTGTTCTATGTTCAGCGGTCTCGGATCTTCTATTTTTCATCCGGAAGCGGCGCGCCTCGTCAATCGCATTGCCGGCTCTCTGAAAGGGCAAGCCTTGGGCAGCTTCTCCGTAGGCGGTAATGCGGGTTTTGCCGTCGGGCCTGTTGCGGCCGGCCTCTGCGCATACAGCCTCGGTATTCACGGTCTCGTTGTGTTCGGTATCATCAACGGGCTTTTGGCTTTTTTTCTCTACCGTCGGATGCCCAGCGTCTTAGCGTTGGCGCAGGCTGCTGATGTTGCGGAAAATAAGGCGCATCCGCATGAAGGGAAGGAAAACGACTGGCGCAGTTTCGGCAAATTGACTGTTGTCATCTTTGCCCGCTCTATCGGCTTTGCCCTTTGCAATGCCTTTATTCCGTTATATTGGATCAATGTACTGCATACGTCGGCGGCACAGGGCAGCGCCGCCTTGTCCCTGCTATTTATCCTGGGCGTGGTCATTACGTTTGCCGGCGGCCTGCTTGCGGACCGCCTGGGGTTTATACGAGTTATGCGCTTATCTTTTTTGATTATGGTGCCGGCTATGTTCTTTTTCGTTAACAGTACGAATGTCTGGATTTCCACGCTGCTGCTGATTCCCGTCGGTCTTTCTCTTTTTGCGCCGTACAGTTCTATCGTCGTTTTGGGACAGACGTTTCTCGGCAAAAATGTCGGCTTTGCTTCGGGTATTACGTTGGGGTTGAGTACAACTGTCGGCGGCATCTTATCCCCTCTCGTCGGGTGGGGAGCTGACCAATGGGGGATTCCGACGGCATTGCAAGTACTTTGGATCTGTGCGGCCGTCGGCGCTATCTTTTCCTTCCTCGTCAACGCGCCGCAGGAACGGCATTTCCGTTAAACCGCGGTCACCTGGACGCTTTTTGCGCCATGCAGTCGAGTACTGGGCGCGCGCTTGACATAGGCGGTACTTGTGCTATACTAGACGAGTATCACGAGTATGGGCCTATAGCTCAGCCGGTCAGAGCGCACGCCTGATAAGCGTGAGGTCGGTGGTTCGAGTCCACCTAGGCCCACCATAAAAGTCATCGTAGGCAGGGAATACCCTTACGATGGCTTTTTTTTACATATATGGTATAATGACACCATAAAAAATACCGCTTAGCCGATAAAGGAGATATGACATGACCATCGCATCGTACATTGAGCACACGAATTTAAAACCTGACGCCGTTCCGGCAGATATCTTGCAATTATGTGATGAAGCCAAGACGAATCGTTTCGCAGCTGTCTGCGTCAATTCCGGTTATGTTTCCTTAGCCAAGAAAGAGTTGCAAGGAAGCGGCGTCCTTATTTCGGCTGTCGTCGCCTTTCCCTTGGGCGCGGCGATGACGGCGGCGAAGGCTGCGGAAACGGACTTCGCCGTCAGTGCCGGTGCCGATGAAATCGACATGGTCATGGCTATCGGCCGAGCCAAAGCCGGCGATTGGGATTATGTGCGCCGTGATGTGGAAGCCGTTGTAGCCGCTGCCGGGTCACATCCCGTAAAGGTCATTCTGGAGACGGGTCTTTTGACGGATGAGGAAAAGAAGGAGGCATGCCGTGTTGCAGTAACGGCAGGCGCGGCTTATGTCAAAACGTCGACCGGCTTCGGTCACGGCGGCGCGACGGCGGCGGATATTCGCCTCTTGCGGGCCGTTGTCGGTACTGCGGCAAAAATCAAAGCAGCCGGCGGCATCCGCGACTACGCCGCAGCCAAAGCCATGCTCGACAGCGGCGCCGATCGTATCGGGACCAGTGCCGGCATTGCCATTGCAGGCGGCGAAAGGGATGAATGAAACGGACATGGCATTGCAGCAATTGGCAGTTTCTATTCAGGGACTCCGCAGGCAAAGGAGCTGCACGCCTAGGAAGGAGAATGTGGCCTCCGCTGCGGAGGTGTTGGCCGAAACGGATCCGGCAGGCGACTGCACCGTCGGGCTCCTGGCCAGCGGCAGCAGCGGTAATTGCGCGTTTATCCGCTTTGGCGAGACAAAAATACTGATTGATGCCGGTATCAGTTATCGCCGTATTACGCAAGGACTGCACCGTTTTCGGTGCACCCTCGATGATATCAGCGCCGTTTTCATTACACACGAGCACAGCGACCACATCCACGGACTGCCGATGGTGCTCAAGCACTCCAGGCTGCCTGTTTATACGACGTTGCCGACATGGCAGGCTATGGGCGACAAGACGGGCGCTTATAGCGATCGGTTTGTTCGCTTGACGAAACGGGTCACTGTCGGATCCATGCAGATCGTGCCTTTTTCCATTCCTCATGATGCGGCGCATCCCGTCGGTTATGCCGTTTACAGCGGCGGCCATAAAGTAACGGTGGCAACGGATTTGGGATATGTCACGCCTGATGTGGAAAGAGCGGCGGCGTTGGCGGATATTTTGATCCTTGAAGCCAATCATGACGAAGAAATGGTGCGGACCGGTCCGTATCCCCGCGCCTTGCAGGCGCGGATCCTCGGCCGCAGCGGTCATCTTTCCAACTATGCGGCAGCCGAGCTTTTGGCCAAGGTGCCGCAAAAGGACATGTTGAAGGTTTTGCTGGCGCACCGGAGCGAGAAGAATAATACTCCTGCCGCTACAATTCAGACGATGCGGACCGTTTTGGAGAAAAGCGAAAAAACGATCGGCAAGAATATTTTATTGCGACTGGCATCGCAGCAGAGCGGTGTCCGCTTTCAAATGGGAGTGACGAATGATGAAACATAAATCTACTCTTGCAGTCATTCTGGCGATTTTACTGATCGCTGCCGGAATTGCCGGAGGCTATTACCTGCACGGGCAGCTGTTCAAGACGACGCAGACCTTTAACGGGACGGCCAGTCAATTGACGGCCCCCGAAAAGGGCGGAACTATTTCCGACGCCCGCAATACGGCTGTCGTTCAGGCCGTCAAAAAGGTCGGTCCCGCCGTTGTCGGCATTACGACAAAGGTTTATAATCGCGACATTCTTAACCGCAAGATATTAGTCGGAGAAGGCGTCGGCTCAGGGATCATTTTTGATAAGTCCGGATACATTGTAACGAACAATCATGTCGTCGGTACGGAAAAAACGGTTATCGTATCGTTGGCAGACGGGCAGAGCACGGAAGGAAAGGTTATCGGCACGGATGCCAAGACGGATTTGGCTGTCGTCAAGATTGAGGTGGCGAATTTGCCTGTTGCCGAATTCGGCGACAGCGACTCGCTGCAAGTCGGTGAAACGGCCATCGCCATCGGCAACCCGCTGGGACTGGAATTTCAAGGCACTGTGACGACCGGGGTTATCAGCTCGCTGAACCGCACGTTGGGTGCGGAGAACCAGGGGTTAAAGCTGCTGCAGACCGATGCGGCCATTAATCCTGGCAATTCCGGCGGCGCTTTAGTCGACGCCGACGGCAAGGTCGTCGGCATCAACAGCGCGAAGATCTCGCAAGAAGGCGTTGAAGGGCTGGGATTCGCCATCCCCATCAATACGGCGCGGCCCATTCTTGAATCGCTGATCAAGAACGGCAAAGTCGTGCGACCCTATTTGGGACTTTACGGACTCGATAAAAAAATGGCTGCCCGTTTCGGGATGAATCTTGACGGCAACGGCATTTTTGTCTATAAGATTATTTCCGGCGGGCCTCTTGACGGCAGTGACATTCGTCGCGGTGATCTGATTACGAAGATCGGCGACAAAGCTGTTGAAGATTACACGACACTGCAGGATGTCATCGGTTCCTATCAGGTCGGCGATACCGTGACGATTACGTATGAACGGAACGGCTCCGAACACCAGGCGACGGTCAGATTGCAGGAAGCGCCACAGCAGGATGATCAGGAATAATGCGCTATCACCTGATTGTTGCGGGCAAGATAAAAGAAAAGTACCTGACTGCAGGCATTCATGAGTTCTTGAAGCGGCTCAGACCGTACGGGCAAGTAGCGATTACGGAGCTGAGCGAAGAAAAGATGCCCGAAAAGCCTTCGCTCAGGCAAAAGGAACAGGTCCTGGAAAAAGAGGGCGCCCGACTGTTACAGCATGTGCGGCAAGGTTCGCGCCTCGTTGTTCTCGACGTTGCCGGCGATCTCGTTTCTTCGGAGGGGTTGGCCGTCGATTTTGCCGAAGCGGCGCTGCGCGGTTGCAGTGAAATCACCTTTATTATCGGCGGTCCCTTCGGCCTTGCCGACAGTGTCAGACAGCGGGCTGATCGGCGTATTTCCTTCGGGCGCATTACGTTGACCCATCAGATGATTCGCCTTGTGCTGTTGGAACAGATATACAGGGCCGTCAAGATTCAACGTCATGAGCCCTATCATTTATGACGAGAAGAAAGCAGGAATTTCCGCGGTCGGCGTATAATACCTATATGTAGAGAATGTTAGTGGGACAATGGGCGTACATGGGATAAGGGGTTGAGCGTATGAAAGAACGGCTAGCATCTGATATTATGGAAAAGGTTTTTGTTTCGGCCAGTCCGGAAACGTCTGTCTTTGATCTGGTGCATATGTTTGTGAAGCATAAAATATCGGTCATTCCTATTGTCGATGACGAAGAGAAGCTGATCGGTATCATTACGGACGCCGACTTGTTGTATAAAAAGATAAAACCGCATGTACCGCATTACGTTAATCTTCTGGGGGCCAGCATTTATTACAACGGTATCAGTGAGTACGATAAGGGCTTTAAGAAGCTGATGGCCTGTACGGCGCGGGAAATGATGACGAAAAATGTTATCATTGCAGCTCCCGATGCCGATGTGGAACAGATTGCCGGAGTCATGGTTGCGGAGCATTTGAAGGTCATCCCCATTGTTAAGGATAAACGCGTTCTCGGTATCGTCACGCGGTATAATATTCTTGACGAATTATACAACGAATACGGCAATGATCCGGAAAAATAATAGTATAGTGCCACCGCGGTTCCGAGAGGGGCCGCGGTTTTTGCGGAAGCGGAAGGAGTAAAGCGTCACGATGATAATCAAGAAACATGTCCATATTATTGCCTGCGGCGGTACGATCGCCGGCAGGGCCGATACGGCGGCGGAGCTGATCGGGTATACGGCCGGCGCCATATCGATCGAGGACTTGCTGTCGTCCGTGCCTCAGGTGCAGGAGGCGGCACGGACGACAGGGGAACAATTCAGCAATATCGACAGTTCGAACATGACCGAAGCGCTTTGGTTGAAGTTGGCTGCGAGGACGGAAGCCTTATCCCGGTGCGACGATGTCGACGGCATCGTGATTACACACGGGACGGATACATTGGAAGAAACGGCGTATTTTCTCAACCTCATGGTTCATACCGATAAACCTGTCATCTTGACTGGTGCCATGAGGCCGGCGACGGCGATCAGTCCCGACGGCCCTTTAAATCTCCTGGAAGCCGTGCGTCTCGCGGCGTGTGCAGAAGCCGGCCGATATGGTGTTCTCGTTGCCATGAACGGAACCATTTGCGCGGCTCGTTTCGTGGAAAAGACGGATACGACACACGTACAGGCTTTTACCAGCAGACAGCATGGGATCGTCGGCCTGATTCAAGACGGCGTGCCCGTTTTCTACCAGGCGCCGCAGCGGCTTCATACGTATCAATCCGTGTTTTCCTGCACACCGGCGTCAGTGCTGCCGCCGGTGTGGATCCTGTACGGTCATGTCGGCATGGCGGCCGCCCTTGTCGACTGCGCCGTTGCTGCCGGTGTGCAGGGGCTGGTCTTGGCGGGACTCGGCTGCGGCAAAAATCCGGACTATGTCGGGCCGGCGCTGGAGCGGGCCGTGAAGAGGGGCGTCATTATCGTCAGAGCCTCGCGGGTTTTAGGCGGCATGGTTTCAACGGCAACGGCTGAAGAAGGGATCATCTGTGCTGATACGCTGACGCCGCAGAAGGCGAAGATCCTGCTTCAGGCGGCGTTGATGCAGACGCGGGATCAGGCGGCGATCGAGGCGTTTTTCAGCGCTTATTGAACGGCCCCGTTCTTGTACTGGCTTATGGCCTGTGATACAATGAATCAAGAAATTACTGTGCAGCAGTTTGTTTTTCGGATAGGAGCGATAAAGATGAAAAAATATACGGCAGCAGTTGCGACGGCGCTTATGGCCGCCGTTTTGGGATCGACCGCCTTTGCCGTCAATACGGCGCCGGCGTTAAAGGATATCGATAACTATTGGGGCAAAACGGCGATTCAATATTTTTATGATAAGCACTATGTCAGCGGTTTTAACGGCGAATTTCGGCCGAATGACGAAGTGACTCGCGAAGGCGTCGCGGCTATCTTAAATAATGTTATCGGCGATTCCCAGGCTGCCGGTCAGCATTTATTCACCGATGTGCGGGGACGTTGGTCGGAACATGCCGTCAACGCTATGGTCGACAAACAGATTATGCGCGGTTACAGCGACAACACGTTCCGGCCTGAACAGAAGATTACGCGTGAAGAATTTGCCGTTTTGGCCTATAACTACATGAACTATAAAGGATTGGGCGCCCAGGAATCGGCCGTTCCCTATAAAGACGAAGCGCAGATTTCCTCTTGGGCCAAAAAAGCGGTGGATACCTTGGCGGCTGCAGGATACATGAAAGGCACCGACAATCTGTTTCAGCCGAAGGCGTATGTTACGCGCGGCGAAGCTGTCAATGTGCTCTATCGTATCCTGACGGGCGGCCAGCAGACCGTCACCGATCAGCGTGCTGTGGAAACGTTGGTGTTTGCCGATGTAACGAAGGCGTACGGATCTGTCAAGCGGTTTTCCCAAGACGGCATCATGTACTGGCAGGGCAATAAGTTGTATCTAGGAGCCAAAACGAAGGCAGACAGAGATAAATTGGCGGAAATCATCCGGACCGATACGGCTTTGCCGGTTGATACGGTGTATGTACGGCAGTCAACGTACAGCTATACGGAGTATAAAAATCTGATGGCAGAAGCCGAAAAAGTGTACAAGCAGAGTGAAGGGGCTGACGGCTTTGTAAAGACCGATGTCGATTATCTCAATGAAAAGGTGGTCCTGACCGTTCATTCCGTTTCGCCGGAAACGCAGCAGCACTTAAATGAGGCTCTCGGCAATGCCTTGCGCATTATCATTCAGTAAAGGAGCGGCCATGTATGAATGTTAAGATCCTCGCAGGGATTTTTACTGCTTTTTTGTCCGCCTTTTCAGCGGCTGCACAGGTGCCGTATACGGATCTGTCGGCACCGGCGCTGCGAACGGCTGTGGCGTATTTGTATGACGGCCAGTATCTGCCCTTTGTTCAAGGGACGTTATTTCATCCGGAAGAGCCGCTGACACGCGGCGATTTGGTGCAGTTGCTATGTCAGGTCGCTAACTTGCCCGTAACGGAAGGGGGGAGTGGCGAGCAGGCGATGGCACAAGTAGCGCAGGCAGGTATTATGCAGGATGGCGGGAACGGTTTTCGTCCTGATGAATTCGTTACGCGCGAAGAATTGGCAGGCATCCTTGCCCGATATCTTGCCTATGAGCGATTGGCGGAGGCGGATGGACAGGCGCCCCCTTATGCTGATGAAAAGGAAATCGGACCTTCCTTTTTGCCTGCCGTGCAACTTTTGCACAACAAGGGCATCATGGTCCCGGCAGACGGCTTTTTTAATCCGAACAAGACGGTGACGCGCGGTGAAGGTGCCGAAATTTTTTTCCGTCT
The DNA here is from genome assembly GCF_900240295.1 of Megasphaera vaginalis (ex Bordigoni et al. 2020). Classification (NCBI taxonomy): domain Bacteria; kingdom Bacillati; phylum Bacillota; class Negativicutes; order Veillonellales; family Veillonellaceae; genus Megasphaera; species Megasphaera vaginalis (ex Bordigoni et al. 2020). Next base: position 415,403 of record NZ_OEQB01000001.1, on the reverse strand, counting down.
GCTGAAAAACGACGGCACGTACATTTCGCATGTGCAAACGGAAAAAGAAGCCATTCAGGCTATTTGCGCCGTATACGGTTCGTTGCCGAACTATTATCGATACGGTACGTTGTATTGGGATGATGACACCTTGGTTTTGGGGCTTGCAGGGAAGCAGCAGGGGCGTTATGTTAAAGCGCATCTGCAGGCCGCCGTATCTCATCCCGGCGCAGTCGTCGTTCGCAGCGCCACTCTTTCGCACAATGATTACCTTCAACTCATGACGAGCGCCGAAAAGCTGGCCGCCAGTCAAATCGCCGCAGGGGATTATGTCGGCGTTATGCCGGATTATCGGGCCGAGCAGATCGTCGTGATGACGCGGCAGCCGATGGAACAGTCTTTTGTAGCGGCGCTGCAGAAAGAGATCGGTACGACTGCGGTTCGCGTCGAAGATCTGCGGCATCCGACGTCGCTTCACCGGCAAGTTGCTGCACAGCTGTTACTGCAGAAAGGGAATATCAACGCTGTTTCCGCCGTAGAGACGGCAGGCAGAAAAGATGACGTTCCCCTATATTCGCCGCTTTTGGATCGAGCCGCATCCAAGGCTATTTATATCTATGAAAAGAAGCTGATTGAATAAGGAAATCCCTCAGGTTAACCTGAGGGATTTTTTTCGGCCGTCTTACGAAGGCGGCAATAAATAGGTGAGAAGTTCATCGGGCGCGTCGGCGAGTGCCGCAGGCCGCAGCCGTTGCAGGAAGGATCTGTCCCGGAATCCCCAAGTAACGAGAACGACAGGCAGGCCGGCATTGTCCGCCGTTAGTTTATCCACCTCCGAGTCGCCGATATAGACGGCTTCATCGGGACGGCAGTCAAGGCGGCGCAGGGCTTCCCGGATCATATCCGGCGCCGGTTTTTTGGCCAGATTCGGCGTTTCACCGAGGGCAAAGGCGACGGTGTTGCTGAAGAACTCTTCGTGCAATGCCGTTACGGCACGTTGTCCCTTGTTGGAAACGATGGCGTTCAGAGAACCGGCGGCTTTCAGTTGCTCCAGCATTTCCGCGATGCCCGCGTACGGATAGGTGTGGCCCTGACAGTGGCTGGTGTAATATTCCTTGAAAGCGTGAATTAAGGCTTCTTTTTCAGCGGCGCCGGCATCGGAGGCCGTGCGCTCAATTAAGCCTGCGTAGCCGTAGCCGAGGCATTGGCGTACGTCCTCTTTCGATACGGCCATTCTGCCGCGGACAGCAAAAATATGATTTAAACTGATCGTCAATTCATCCAATGTGTCCAATACGGTACCGTCCATATCGAAAATTGCCGCTTTGTAACGTAATTTATTCATGATATAGCCTCCTCGTTTCCCATTATAAACAGGTTTTTCTGTTTTGTCGAAAATGCGGTGACGATATATGCCGTCGTTCGATCCGGTTACTTACATGGCGAAATTCGGAACAGCCGTGTAAACCGATGCTTTTTGCTTCATGCCGGTACCGGCGGACGCCTTATTAAAAGAATGCGTAAATATAAACGAATAAAGATACACAATAGATGGTTAGTATGATACAATAAAACGTAAACGTGAAGGAAGCGATGAAGGAGTGGGTTTGATGGCAAAATTTTTACCCTATGCTATTTTGGCGGGCATAGTCGTTATCTTTTTTATCGTATGTTATATTCTTTATGCAGGCGGTAAGAGCGGTGATAAGAAGGGCGGACGGCAAAAGAAAAATAATCAGTCTTTTGCGGAGCAGCGTGAACTTGAGCAGAAACGATCCCTTTCCGTGCGGGAATTGGACAGAGGAAATACGGCTCCGGTAACGAAACTCACCAGAGACAACCGCAGGGAACGGCAAGAAGATCCGAAGGAAACGGCTTTCGTTACGACGAAAGGCGAAGCCGTACGAAAAGGCGGTAAGATCGTCTATCAGGAAGTACCGGCTGCGTCGCACCCTGCCGGAACCGAAGCGGATGCGACGAAGATCTTGTCGCGGTCGGAGATTTTGGCGGCAATGGAGAAGAAAGATAAAGAAGAAGCGGCAATTCAGAAGGCGGAACTCGGTGAGCTCCGCAGAGAAAAACGGAGTCATGGCGAGTCTGACGAATTGGCAGGCATGGCCTCTGTCGTTGCTGCCGATTTGGCTGAAAAAGAGGCGGAAAAACTTCCGTTCACCCAACCGATGGAACCGTTGTCGGCCGTGCACATTACGGATTCCGGCGCTAAAAAGCGTGACTTGGACAAGACGCGGAGCATGAAACCCGTTCATGTCGATGCGGCCGGAACGGAACGGCGTGCAGCGGCAGACGCGGCAGTCATACAGCGAGTTGCCGCGCACAGCAGTGACGACAGCGACAAGGCGGCGTGGAGAAAAGAGCCGCTCCGGGATTCACCGGTTATTGCACTTTGCGTCAAGACTTTTTTAAATCAATACGGGTTTGTTACCGAAGATCTGACGAAACAGGTGCAGTATATTACTGCAGCCGCATTTGAACGGATCGGTTGCCGGTCGGAGACGGATCGTACCGAGGCGATGCGTTCTTTTGACGCCCAAGAGGCGCTGCGCAACATTCAAAAAGCTTACGCCGCTCACCCGGAAGATTATGTAGCGCCGGTCCTGCTGCGAGCATTTTATGATATCGTTTGTCGGCCGCAGACGGAAACGCGGCACCTGGTAGCGATGGATGCGTTGAAAGTTATGCCGTATCTGTCGCGGAGCCATTATCAGATTTTGTCGATGCTGTTGCTTTTCCTGTACTCCCGCAATTCTCATAATGTCGATAAAGAAACGTTCGTTCAATATATAGACAAATATGTCATGCCTGTTATCAATCGGTTCCCGACGGAACGACCTTATTTTCAACAGCTTGATTACCTGAATTGTACGGCAGTGGAAGAAAAAGAAACGCATTTTGCTGAAATTTTAGCCGATTCCTACCCGTTGCTTTTTCGCTATCACGGTTTTACGGAAGAAGAACTGCGGAAAGCGTTGCACGGTAAACAAATTCCGAAAGAGTTTGTCGTCCAGTCCTTTAATTCGCCGCTGATCAAGTTGGCACTGGTCGACGATGTGATGTCGGCACGATTCTTCCGGCTTACCGGTATTACGGATCGGTCGGTTCAGGAACGTTTGCTCCGCTTGGCTCATAAACGGCCGGCGTCCTTCCGCGGCGAAGAAGCGCTGGATATTATGGAAGATATTTCTCCCGTACTGGCAGATCTCAGCGACATTTGGGACAGCACAATGCTGCGTGTTTCGACGTTGTCACTCTTGGGGCTTTATTTGGCGCAAGGCTATGTAAAACAGGTCGTCGGTGAAGAGTTCGATTTGTCGCGATGGTTCGAGTAAGCGGAACAAGGAGGAGCCAAGACTAATGAAGAAAATACGCAAAGCCGTTATTCCCGCGGCCGGTTTCGGGACCCGATTTTTACCGGCTACAAAAGCGACGCCTAAGGAAATGCTTCCGATTGTCGATAAACCGACGATTCAATACATTGTAGAAGAAGCGCTGCAAAGCGGCATTGAAGAAATTTTGATCATCAGCGGTCACGCGAAGCGGGCGATTGAGGATCATTTCGACACCAATCCGGCGTTGGAGATGCATTTGGAGGAAAAGGGCAAAAGGGATCTGCTGAGACTTATCCGCAATATTTCGGAGATCAATATCCATTATGTTCGGCAAAAACATATGCGCGGCCTTGGCGACGCAATCCTTTGCGCGCGATCTTTTATCGACGATGAACCCTTTGCTGTTCTTCTCGGCGATGACATCGTTTATAACGAAACGAATCCGGCTTTGGGGCAAATGCTTGATCTGTATAATGAGTTGGGCGCCACGATTTTAGGCTGTCAGGAAGTGCCGCTTGAAAAAGTGTCTTCCTATGGCATTGTTGAAGGGGTACCGACCGGGAATCCGGCCGTCACAAAAGTGACGAATATGGTGGAAAAACCGGCCGTAGAAGAAGCGCCCAGCCGCATGGCCGTTTTGGGAAGATACATCATCACGCCTGATGTTTTTGAAACGCTGCGGTGTATCGGGCCCGGCAAGGGCGGTGAAGTGCAGCTTACTGATGCGCTGCAGATCATGGCTGCCCGTGAGGCGGTTTATGCGTATTGCTTTGAAGGAGAGCGCTATGATGTCGGAGACAAGTTGGGCTTTTTAAAAGCAACTGTCGAGTATGCTCTGCGCAGGCCGGATTTAGGAGAGCGTTTTCGCGCGTATTTAAGAACTGTTATTAAATGAACATAGTAATAACTTGATAGATAACGTGCGGAAGCGCTGTTTATCTGTCCGTGTAATGGTAAAAACTTAATATAAGGAAGGCATAGACAAAAAAAGGTTGTCTATGCCTTTTTTTATATGCAAGAGGAGTTGACAAATAAAATGAAAATAGTTATAATTTTCACTATAAGATATGAAAATTATTTTCAAAAAAGAGGTGGCCAGAATGTTTCAGAACAGTGATTTTTGGATCGGATTAGGTGTCGGGATTGTGGCAGGTGCTTTCGGGTATAAATTGATCACCGAAAGAGAACAGCAGTTGTTGGCATTGCAGCAGCCGGCTGCCGGCAACGTTGCCGCAACGATTCCGCTGGCTGAGTTGCAACGTCAGAAAGAGGAATTGGAAGATCTGATCGCTGCCCAAGAAGCGGCTCAGGCATAAGATCACATCGGAAGAAAGACTGCCTCGTTCGGGGTAGTCTTTTTTTGGAAATACGTGTTGAGGAAAAGAGGGTATGTGCATTTATGTTTTCCGTTTTTCAATGGCAGTTTTTTCTGCGATCTCTTATCGTTTCTTCTTATCTTCCGGGGCGTATTCGACTGCACAGTCGGTTTCTGATTGGCAATTCAATTTTATGCAAGGCTGTATATACGCGCATAGCGTCGTATAAGGAGATTGATCTTGTCGAAGTAAATAAGGTGACAGGTTCCGTTCTGATCAGCTATAATCCTGCCGTTCTGCGGAAAAATGCCGACCTCGTGTATATGGAAAATTATTTTAAAAACCGCGTGGAAAGGAGTCGGTAATTATGTCTTACACTTCCGGATTTATGCTTGGCGCCTCATTAGGGAAAGCGTTTCATTCGTGTTTTCGAGGCAAGACACGGGGGACTGAGCGTAAAGGCTGCCTGGTACCGGAGAAATACCCGATACCATTGCCCCGCTTTTTTTGTGAAAGCGCCCTTTCGGGACGTCGCCGTTATCGGGCGGCGGCCCTGGTCGGGAACGAGGCCTTGAAGAATTTGCTGGAGGCGTATTTACAGCGTCTTTCGGGGGTGCAAAAGGTTGAAGCTTCGGCCCGTACGGGCAGCATTCTTTTACATGCCGGCAACGAAGCCGTATTGGATCGCATTGAACGGGTATTGGCGGAAAAAATCTTTGCCGCCACGAAAAACGGATTGATTGGAAATGTTCCGGAAAATGAAAGCATCGTGCAAGGATCCTTGTATGCGGACACGGCTCATCAGATGGCGTCTTCCGTCAGCCGTTCCATCGTTCGCCGCACGGATCGCGCTTTTGACCTGAGCTCTCTTCTGTCGCTGTTTTTTTTGCTCAGGGGGCTGCGTAAGATGATTTTTGAAAGACAGATGCCTTCCGGTCCGCAGATGATTTGGTGGGCCATGTCCCTGTTGCGGAGGTGGTGAACGAATGTATCGATTGTGCCATCAGCCGCTGAAACGTGAAATACCGCTTCGCCTTCGCCCTGTTTTGGCGGCGCAGCTGCGGCGTGTGCAGGCCGTTGCCGCCGTTTCGGTAACGGATAAGGGGGTCGGAATCTATTACCGGAGTGGTCTCCGATTGCAGGCTGTCAGTGGGGTTATTCGCCAATTCGAAAAATCTTTCGGAACGAAACCGGTCGGGAAGCAGGAGCCGGATGCGGCTGCTTACCGGCGTGAGGCGATCCTTTCCGTCGGCGGTTTTGTGATCATGAATATGCTTCACAAGCTTGATCCTGCCTCGTATGACAAACTGTTGCTTTTGCGGCGTTTATTTACGCTGTTGATTGCTCGCCGCTATATTAAGAACGGAGTTGCCGGTCTTTGGCAGGAAGGCAGAGCCAATGCCGATACGTTGACGGCGACGGCCGTTGCCGCATCTGTATTGGCCGGAAGACCGGAGTCTAGTCTGACGCTGCTGGCGCTATCAAACGGTGCGGAAATGCTGACAGAGTATGCCGCCGAACGGGCGCGGAAACAAATCTCGGGACTGCTGCATTTGGATCAGCGCGAAGTGTGGCTGATCGAAGACGGTCGGGAACGGCAGGTGCCGGTGGAATCGTTGCAGGCAGGCGACCGTATTGCCGTTCATTTAGGTGAAAAAATTTGTGTTGACGGACGCGTTATCAGTGGCGACGCCGCCGTGAATCAGGCTTCCATTACAGGCGAGTCCAATCCGGCGATCAAACAAAGGGGATCTTTTGTCTACGCCGGCAGCGTTATTGAAGCCGGTGACTTGGTCGTTCACGTAGAGAAAGTCGGTAAGGATACGTCTTTAGCGCAAGTTGTTCATTTAGTTGAAGAGGCGCAGACACGGCGCGCTCCCGTACAGAATTTTGCGGATCGGATGGCGAACATGCTTGTTCCGGTATCTTTTATCGGCGCCGCTATCGTATATGGCGCCACAAGAGATTGGCAACGCGTTCTCAATCTTCTGTTCATCGACTTTTCCTGCGGTCTGAAATTGTCGACGGCGACGGCGATTTCCGCCGCCATCGGCGTCGCTGCGCGGCAGGGGATCTTGATCAAAGGCGGCAACTACATTGAAAACCTGGCTGATATTGATACCGTCGTCCTGGATAAGACCGGGACGATTACCGTAGGCGTTCCGCAGATCGCGCATATTAATTTGGCTGAAGGTGTTGCGGAAGAAGAGATGATTCGCCTTGCGGCATCGGCGGAGCTGCATTCGGTCCATCCTTTGGCAGTAGCAATTCAACGGTACGTAAAAGAGCGCCAATGGGACGTGCCGCCTCACGTGGCGACGGAAACCGTCGTTGCCCGGGGCATGCGCGCCGTTATTGCCGACGTTGCCGATTTTTCGGGCGGCACGGTGCTTGTCGGCAGCCGTCGCTTTATGGAAGAAGAACGCGTAAGCGGTCTGCCGGAGATCCGTCATAAGAATTGGGGTAAAAATCGTCTTTACGTAGCCCGTAACGGCAGCTATATCGGCAGCATGATCATTCAGGATCCGATACGGCCGGCCATGAAGAAGACGCTTAATCAAATGCGTCGTCTCGGTGTTGATGAAATTATCATGTTGACCGGTGATTCCAAAGAAGCTGCGGCAGAAGTAGCGCTGCAAATGGATATTGATTCCTATCATGCCGAAATATTGCCGGAAGATAAGGCTGATTATGTCATGAAGCTGCAGAAGAGAGGCAATGTAATGATGGTCGGTGACGGGATCAACGATGCACCGGCGCTGGCCTTTGCCGATATCGGCGTCAGTCTCGGCGGCAGCAAGACGGACATCGCTGCTGAATCGTCGGCTATTACCATCCGTTCGGAAGACCCCGGAAAATTGTATGAAGCGTTGCGCATTGGCAGAAGGACGATGCAGATCATTAATCAAAACTTTACGGCGACTATTGCCGTAAACTCGGCAGCGATGATGCTGGGCGCACTGGGAAAGATAAGCCCTCTTTGGGCGGCCGTCATTCATAATACGGCAACCTTGGCTGTCGTTCTCAACAGCGTGCGGATCTTGAACTATTCCCGTCGCCGGAACCGTTAAGATAAGGGAGAGCGTGTAGGCTCTCCCCTTCTTTTTATCATAAAGTATACTTCATAGGTATTGATTTAGCGGAGACCTTGTGCTATACTATAAATGAAAAAAAGTTTTTTTCTGTGAAGGGGGATCGATAGTATGAAAATTGAAAAAGGAACCATCGTATCCGTCTTGAACGGCGGCCTGGCCGAAGTGAAAGTCGGACAGCATACGGAGTACTCCTTTTATGAAGGGACTCAGTTCGCGCCGGAAATCACGATTAAAGCGTTGAACCCGATCGGTGCCGCCGCCGGTCAGCATGTTCGCTTTCTTGTTGACGATCGCAATATTGTTATGAGCTCATTTATTTGCTTTATCATGCCGCTGTTGCTGGCGGCGGCCGGCGCTTTTTTCGGTGATCTGGCTGTCGGAGACATGTTGGCTCTCGGGGTGAGCCGGGGTGCTGCAGTCGGCGCTCTGATCGGGTTGGTTGCCGGTGTTTTTGGTATCAAGCTCTTCGAACGTTCCCTGTCCGGGAAGGATGAATATAAAGCTAGAATCGTAGAGATACTACCGGAAGGATACGAGTCGCCGGAGCCGCAACGGCCGGAATTGTAAAATCACTGCAGTCGCCGGCGCTTCCGTTGAAGGTAATGGTGAGGTATGCTATAATGCAAAGCAGCCCTCGGAGAGGTGCTTCTTTGACGAAGGGAGAAGATTATTATGAAAGTAGAAGAAGGAACGATTATTTCTCTTCTTGATAACGGGTTGGCAGAAATAAAAGTAGGCCGCCATTCCGACTGCATCGCTTGCGGCGCTTGCGACGGCGCCAATGATATTGTTGTCAAAGCGTTGAATCCCGTCGGCGCTAAAGTGGGGCAGCATGTATCTTTTGAATTGCGGGAAACGAATATTGTCGTCGGTGCCTTTGTCTGTTTCATCATGCCGCTTCTGGTTGCGGTGATCGGCGCGTTTCTCGGGTATTTGGCCGGGCAAAACGGCAGCGTTGATACGGTGCAGGCCGAGATCGTCGGCGGTATCGCCGGTTTCTGTGTCGGATTGATCGGGGTGAAGTTGTTTGACCGGTCTCTGTCGAACGATGATAAAGTCAAACCGAAGGTCATCCAGATACACGGTCATTAAGGCTGACGATTTGCAGGAAGAATTGATAACAGAGGGATAAGCGCGCTTCTTTTGCACTGAACGACGGGGTTGTTCAGCACAGAGGAGGCGCTTTTTGCGTGAACGCACGAATTGATGCGTACTCGGTAAGGGCGAGATGAAACGCAAAGGCGTACAAAAGGCTGTCTGCACGACGGCAGACAGCCTTTTGTTTCAAACCAGTCCGAACGACACTGTGAGTCCGGCAACGCCGCACAGGATGAAAATGGCGGCGGCAACGTAGCGAATTTGCTTGGCCGGGAGATGTTTGTTAAGGACGATGCCGGCAATAATGCCGAAACCGTCGGCAATGACCATACCCAACGTCGTACCGCAGAGAATCGGTACGAGCTGACCGAATTGTGCGGCGATGGTGATCGTTGCCAGTTGCGTTTTGTCGCCCATTTCTGCGGCGAAAAAAGCAATGGCGACGGTCCAGAAAGGATTGAACCGGTCTTTCGTATCTTCTCCGTCGAGCGTGTCGCCGCGGATCGTCCACAAACCGAAAAAGATAAAGGCCAGAGAAGCGATGATTTTTATCGTCTCCATGTGGATGAGGCTGTTCAGGTAGACACCTATGAGGATGGCAAAGAGATGGTTGACGATCGTCGCGACGGTAATAGCGGCCATTACGGTTTTCCAATTGAATCGTGTTGCGAAAGCCATGGCTAAAAGTTGTGTTTTATCGCCCAATTCGGCGAGGACAACCATGAGTAAAGCAGTTATGAAAGCAGTCATAAGATGGAAGCTCCTGACATCATGAAAATTATAATTCAACTGGCAAGCGCGTTTCTTTCGCCAGAACCGTACCGTCTTTCAAACGGACGGAGATGACCGATATGGTGCTTGTCGTATCGCTTATGACCATTTGTCCGAGGGGATAAAACTGCGCCGTCGCAAGGGGGGATAACAAAAATTGGCTTGTATGAGGCTGTTCCGGATCAGCGGCGGACAGATGCATTTCCGTACGGTAAAGAATGGTGTCATCGTTGCTGCGCCGCAGCGTATACACGGCACGAACATTGCTGAGGGCAGCCGTTCCTGACGGAAAATGGGCCACATACTGAATGCGCAGGAAAGTCGGTGCGTTTTTGTCGTCTTGTCGGATCAAGGCTGCTGCCGTGACCTCTGCTCCGGCTAATTTATCGATTTGCCGCTGCTGGTCTTCGTTATATGTCGCCAGCGCCGTTCGGTAGGCCCGGCGAAGATCGCGGACAAGGAGCGGGGCGTCCGAAAATTCCTGCAGTTGCCAGCGATGGAGATCGTTCCGTTTCCAAATCGTCGGGCAGAGAATGTCCTGATCAAGGGCATCATTATGCAGCGTAAAGGTTATTTCCGCCGTTGTTTCCGTTAACGGGCGGCTGAAGGACATAGCCGTACAGTGCCAGTTTGTCAGCGGCACGGGCAAGTTCAGCTCCCGCATCTGTCCGGCCATTTTTTGTGAAACGGCGAGGGCGTCTTGGTCGTCTGTTCGGCCCGCCGTTTCATTCTTTATCCATTGTCGGCCTGTGGCAATGAAATCGGTGCGCAGCGGCAGCCAGATCAGCCGGGCCGCAGCCGACGGTTCCGCCGTGCCCTGGTATTCGCTTGTCAAGGCATCAAAAAACTGTGCCGTCAGCGACTCGCCGTTCATATACGCTGCCGCCCGGTCCGGATCGTTTTCCCGTATTGCCGCGACCAGCCGGCTTGCCGCGTAATCAGGCGTATCCCTGTACAAACGGTCGTAAGACAGAAAGAGGCCGGCGCAGCAAAGGAAGAACAGACATAAGGCGGCAAGCAGCTTTATATCCCAGAAGCGATTTTTCGGTTTTGCCATAGGCGTACCTCGATTTATAAAAGAAAACTAAAGACACGGCAAATTATACCATATTTTAATAAACTGGAGCAATAAAAAGGAAATGGCTGACAGAATATCGAATACTACCTATTAAGTATGTCTTGTATTCAGGAAGGATTCATGATATGGTAACTTTATACGATAAGGGCAATCAAAAGGAATATCAAGTTGAAGCGGGAATGACTTTGGCGGAAATCGAACGCCTCTGTTGTAAGCCGCAACGGTGGAGGACGGCGGCGGCTTTATATAACAATGACTTTGTCGGACTGCAGACCCCGGTCAGGGAGAGCGGTACTGTCGAATGGTTTTCCATGGCCTCCCTTGAGGGCAACCAGTGTATTGCGCGAACCGTGATATTTCTTCTTTCCCGCGCCGTTTCCGATCTGTATCCCCGCGGCATTGTCTGTGTCAAGCACGCCCTGCGGAAGGCACTGTACTGTGAATTGCAGATCGGACATACCGTGACGGCGGCAGATGTCGATGCCATCAAGACGCGGATGCGCGAAATCACGGCGCAAGATGAACCGATTACACAAGTTGTCGTCAGCGCCGAAACGGCAAGAACCATGTGTCTGAACCGACAGATGGAACGGGAAGCGGAGCTTTTGGAACATGTGGAGATGGATTATGTCATGGCCTATCAATGCGGGCAGGCTTTTGACTATTTCATGGGGCCGCTGTTGCCGAGCATGGGATATGTGACATGTTTCAATTTGCGTTCCTATGCGCCGGGCGTTATTCTCGAGTATCCCCACGTCGGCGATCCCGATACGCTGCCGCCGTATAAGGAGATTCCTAAAATGGCGCGTCTGTTTTTGGAGGCGGAAGAGTGGGGACGTATTGTGCGCTGCGAATACGTATCCGACTTGAACCGATACATTGAAGACGGCACGATCAAGGCTATCGTCGATATGGCGGAAGCACTGCAGGAAAAAAAATTAGGCCATCTTGCCGATTATATCGTTGAACAGCGTCCGAAGATCAAAGTCGTCCTTATCGCCGGCCCCTCTTCGGCAGGGAAGACGACGTTCTGTAAACGGCTGGTAACGCAGCTTCGCGTTGTCGGTTTGCGGCCGGTATCCGTTTCGCTAGACGATTACTTTTACAATCGGGAAGATACGCCGAAAAATCCGGACGGGTCATATGACTTTGAATCGTTGCGGGCTATTAACATACCGCTTTTCAATAAGCAGATTGATGACTTGCAGCAAGGCCGGCCCGTTCGTCTGGCGCGGTTTGATTTCGTCACGGGACAGCGCTTCTTTGATGACGAGGAAACCTGTTTGGAACCGGATCAGCCTATTGTCGTCGAAGGCTTGCACGCTTTAAATGATTCGCTGACATATATGCTGCCGCGTTACGAGAAGGTGAAAATTTCTCTCGGCGTGCTGACGCAGATACGGATTAATGACCACAACCGCATCTCAACTTCCGATACGCGCATTTTGCGCCGTATCGTACGGGATCATCAATTTCGCAATCGCGGTCCGCAGGCGACAATGGAAATTTGGAGCGATGTGCGTCGCGGTGAAGAAGCGAATATTTACCCTTATCAGGAAGATGCCGATTCGATCTTCAATACGGCGCTACCGTATGAAATATCCGTTCTCAAGACCTATGCGGAGCCTCTGTTGCAGATGATCGGTCAGGACAGCGAACATTATGCCGAAGCGCAGCGGCTGCTGAAGTTCCTCCGGCCTTTCCGTCCTCTTGATGCCGCTTTGGTGCCGGAAAATTCATGGCTTCGTGAGTTTATCGGCAGATAACGGGCAAACAGATGTTTTGGCGGCGAATCGGATCGCTGCCGGCTAGTTGTGTGTCAGCAGTGTCTCGTGGTTTGCATTTCAGCTTCAGCCATGGGAATCGACAGTCATTTGTTGACAAAGAGTAATGTCATATATATAATAGTATAGTCGAGGTAGAAACAATGAAACTACAAGTCGAAGATGCACGTCAAGAAAGGGACCGCAAATTCCCTTTTTCTTTCAAAAAACCGGCTGCCGCATTAGGTGAAGTAGAGGCGTTTCCCTGGAAGGATAATGAAGTGACCGTTGTCGGGAAGTTTTGGTATGACGGATCTCATATTATCGTTCGAGGAACGGTTCATACTTCAGGTGTCTACCCGTGCGGACGCTGCCTGACACCGGTATCGGTGGATCGGAAGGAAAGGCTGTCTGAAGTCTACGGAACGGAAGCGGAGCTTCCGCCTGATGTACTTCCTTATAACGGGGAATATATCGATTTGACAGAGACGATTCGAGAAATCTTGATCCTCAGTGAACCAATGAATGTATTGTGTCGCCCAGATTGTGCAGGCTTTTGCCCGCAGTGCGGCGCAAATCTGAATGACGGGCCATGTAGTTGTCCTACCGAGAGGATCGACCCTAGATTGGCTGTTTTAAATGATTTATTGCATGATAAACAATAAAACGGCTTGCTACCATGCGTTAAGGAGGTGCAGATTATGGCAGTACCGAAGAACCGATTATCTCAGACGCGTCAGAATAGACGCCGTGCGAACTGGAAGCTGACAGCACCGGGTTACGTAGAATGCCCGCAGTGTCACGAAGCGATGATGCCCCATCACGTATGCCCTACTTGCGGCTTTTATAAGGGCAAACAGGTTGTCAATAACACAGCAGCTGAATAAGAAACAAGAGGGTGTGCCTGATAAGGCACACTTTTTTTGTCAGTGCGGGAGTTTTTTTCTTTGTTGGTTTGGACCCCCGGCTTATGTTATAATATAAAATACGATTTACGAAAGGAGTGGCTTGCTGATGCGGGCAATGGGAATTGATCCGGGAACGGCCATCTGCGGTTTCGGCGTTGTCGATGCTGACGGCAGCCGGCTGCGTCCGGTTACGTACGGTACGATCGAAACGACGCCGGAGCATACCGATGCGGAGCGGCTGGTCATGATCCACGATGGACTGCAGGAACTCTATGCCAAGTATCATCCCGATGTGATCGGCGTGGAGCAGCTCTTTTTTAACCGCAATGTGACGACGGCCATTGCCGTCGGGCAGGCCAGAGGCATCGTGTTGCTTACGGCACAGCAGGCGGCGATTCCCTTGCTGGAATTTTCGCCGCTTCAGGTCAAGCAAGGTGTGACCGGTTACGGCAGGGCGACGAAAAATCAGGTAATCGATATGACGATGCGGCTTCTCGGAATCCGTGAAAAGATCAAGCCTGACGATGCGGCCGACGGTTTGGCCATGGCCATTTACGCCGTTTATTGCAGCCGTTCGCAGCGCTTAAGGAGGACAGTGCAGTTATGATCGGATATCTTGAAGGAACGGTGACACATACGTTTCGCGATTCCTGTTTCGTCAATGTTCGCGGTGTCGGTTACCGGACTTATGCGCCGCTGTCGACATTGGAACAGCTGACGCCGGGCCGGGAAGTCCTCCTGTACACGTATATGAATGTCAGGGAAGACGCCATTTTACTTTACGGGTTCCTGACGCAAGATGAGTATGATCTTTTCATGCTTCTCATCGGGGTCAACGGCGTCGGGCCGAAAGTGGCTTTAGGGATTCTGAGTGCCGTGCAGCCCGACGGATTTCGTGTGGCTGTACAGAAAAAAGATATGAGCACGTTGACGAAGATGCCGGGTATCGGCAAAAAAACGGCGGAGCGCATCGTCCTGGAATTGCAGGATAAGATCGGCGGGATTGCTGCAGGTGCAGAAGCGGAACCGATTGCCGCGCCGGCAGGAGCGCCGTCCGGTATCGGCGAGGAAGCATTGGCGGCGCTGTGCAGCCTCGGATACACGACTCAGGAAGCGGAACCGTTGATTGCCGTACATCAGGAACGGGCGAAAACGGTAGAAGAGTTGATCAGAGCTGTGCTCCGTGCTCTCGGCACGAGGAGGTAAGGATGGAAAAGCGGATCGTAGAAACGAACGACATACCGGGAGATTCTTGGCAGTACAGTTTGCGTCCCCATTATTTGCAGGAATATATTGGGCAGGCTAAAGCCAAAGAAAATTTGCAGGTCTTTATTACGGCGGCCAAGAAACGGCAGGAAGCGCTGGATCATGTTCTCTTGTACGGGCCGCCGGGGCTCGGGAAAACGACGATGGCCGGTATCGTCGCCAATGAACTGGGCGTCAATCTGCGCATCACGTCCGGCCCCGCTATTGAGCGGGCAGGAGATCTGGCGGCGCTGCTGACGAATTTGCAGGAACGGGACGTCCTCTTCATCGACGAAATCCATCGTCTTTCACACAGTGTTGAAGAAGTTCTTTACGCGGCGATGGAAGACTACGCGCTAGATATTGTCATCGGCAAGGGGCCCAGCGCCCGCTCGGTGCGTATCGATTTGCCGCCGTTTACCCTGATCGGCGCGACGACGCAAGTCGGCCGTTTGGCGCCGCCTTTGCGTGATCGGTTCGGCGTTATCTGTCGTCTCGAATTTTACCGTCCAGAAGAACTGGTGCTGATTATTGAGCGGACTGCCGCCATTTTGCAGATTGCAATTGAGCCACAGGGAGCCATGGAAATCGCGACCCGTTCCCGCGGTACACCGCGTATTGCCAACAGGCTCTTGAAGCGTGTGCGCGATTTTGCCGAGGTGGCTGAGGAACCGCAGATTACGGCGGCGCTGGCTGCCAAAGCATTGGATCGGCTGGAAGTGGACCGGTGCGGTCTTGATCGGACGGACCGGCGCGTATTGCAAGTTATCATTGAAAAGTTTGCCGGCGGTCCCGTCGGTTTGGATACGATCGCCGCTGCTATCAGCGAATCTGTTGACGCCGTTGAAGATGTGTATGAACCCTTTTTGATGCAGCAGGGGATGCTTAACCGAACTCCGCGGGGGCGTGTTGTTACGGCAGCTGCGTACCGCCATTTGGGACTGCCCGTGCCGACCGATACCGAACGGAGCCCGTCGCTCTTCTGAGGAGGTACATATGGCGAAACTCTTGATTATCATCGGTCTTGTCTGTATTCTCGCCGGCGTCGTCTGGCTGCTTATGGATCAGGCCGGGATCAGTCGTTTTCTCGGCAATCTGCCGGGCGACTTCCATTGGACAAAGGGGAACATGTCGTTCCATTTTCCATTGGCAACATCGCTGCTTATCAGCGTCGTATTGACGATCGTACTGACCCTTTTTCTGCATCGCTGACACAGGAGGAAGATAGTCAATGAAGAGCTTGAAAAAAATGGGAGCGGCTGCGGCAGCCGTCGTTTTTTGTTGTCTGACGGCCGCTGCTTTTGCTGCCGGAGCAGGACCGAATGTCCGGATCGGGATTCGCGAGGGACAAGGAGCCGTTTCCGTTATGAGTCCCCAAGGTGTCGGCGTCTACCGGAACGGCTCGTTATGGAAAAAATACGGAGCCAACGTACCGGTGCGCATTTCTCTCGACGGTACGGCTGTCGCCGTCAACGGGACGCCGGGCGCCGGGCCGATCACCGTGCGGCCGCTGACAACGAACGGTTCCGTAAAAATTACCGACGGATATGCGTATCGCGGCGCCATGGAATTCATCAAATCGCCGACGCAATGGGGCATAACGGCGATCAATGTTGTACCGACGGAACAGTACTTGTATGGTGTCGTCGGCAAGGAAATGTCGCCGTCATGGAGCCTGGAGGCGCTGAAGGCGCAGGCTGTTGCCGCCAGAACATATGCTGTTTCTCATAAAAATTATTATCAGAAGCGCGGTTTTGACATGCTTGACGATACGCACAGCCAGACCTATGCCGGCATTAACGGTGAAGCACCGTCGGTACGGCAGGCTGTCGATGTGACGAACGGCGAAATTCTGACATACGGCGGCAAACCGATTGACGCTTTTTTCAGCGCTACTGCCGGCGGTTGGACGGAGAACAGTGAAAACGTTTGGGGCAATAAGATTCCCTATTTGCGCGGCGTAGCCGATCCCAGCGATCAGATGCCGGCGTACCGTTGGGCCGTAACGGTTTCGCCGGAACGGTTGGCAAGTAATCTTGCCGCTGCCGGAAAGGGTGTCGGCACGGTGCATTCCATCACCTTGTCGCCATTGGCAAAGCGGCCCATGCGTGTTGCCGACCGCGGCGTTTCGGGCCGGGTCTTGTCTCTGACCGTCAACGGTTCTGGCGGCAGTGTGAAGATTACGGGGAATTCCTTCCAGGACATTTTTGACTTGCGCAGCACTCTTTTTGATTTTTATCAAGGCGGCGGCACGCCGCCCGACCCGGATCGGGGGGCAGTCTCGCGCGGGGCTACATTTGCCGTCAAAGCGGGGATGCCGATTACGATCTACGGCTTCGGCTGGGGACACGGTCTGGGCATGAGCCAGTACGGCGCGTATCAAATGGCCAAGACCCACGGCACGGACGCGGCGTATTACCGGACGATCTTAAGTCACTATTACAGCAACACGAAGCTTGAACAGTTATATTAAGGAGTACGATTACCATTGAAATTAAGCGATTTCACGTACGATTTGCCGAAAGAGCTGATCGCACAACATCCGGCCGAACCGCGCGACGCGGCGCGACTGATGATTTATGATAAAAAAACGGGCCGTACGGAACATCGGTTTTTCTATGATCTTGTCGATTATTTGACAGCCGGCGACGTTCTGGTCTTTAATGATTCCAAGGTTATTCCCGCCCGGCTCCACGGGCAGCGCGTCCCGACAGGAGGCAAGGTAGAGCTTTTGCTCCTGACGCCGGTAGGCGGCGATATGTGGGAAGTTTTGGTAAAGCCGGGTAAAAAGGCTTTGCCCGGAACGGTCTTGGCGTTTGCAGAAGGGCTGACGGCCGAAGTCGTCGACCGTACTGATTTCGGCGGTCGTCTCGTCAAGTTTTCATACGACGGCATTTTTGATAACATTATCGATAAAATTGGCGAAATGCCTTTACCGCCGTATATTCATGAAAAGATGAAGGATCCGAATGATTATCAAACCGTCTATGCCCGTGAAAAAGGATCGGCAGCGGCTCCGACGGCAGGTCTTCACTTTACGGATGCGCTGTTGGACAAGATCAGGGCAAAAGGAGTGGAAACGGTTTTCGTTACGCTTCACGTCGGTCTCGGTACCTTTCGTCCCGTTGAAGAGGAAACGATCGAGGATCATGAAATGCATAGCGAGTTCTATCATATTACCGCTGCTGCGGCGGCAAAGATCAATCGGGCCAAAGACGAAGGGCGGCGCGTCATTTCCGTCGGCACGACGTCTGTCCGCACCTTAGAGAGCGCCGGCAGCGGCGGCCGTATTGAAGCCGGTTCGGGTTGGACGAATATCTTCATTTATCCCGGCTTCACCTTCCGTATTGTCGATGCGTTGGTGACCAATTTTCATTTGCCCGAATCAACGCTGCTGATGCTGATCAGCGCCTTATCGGAACGGGAAAAAATACTGCAGGCTTATGAGCTGGCAGTCAAAGAAAAATACCGTTTCTTCAGTTTCGGCGACGCCATGTTTATACAGTAAGGAGGATGTTTCGTGGTCATTACGTACGAACAGCAGGCTGAATGCGACGGCGCCAGAGCGGGTCTGCTGCGGACGCCGCACGGTACCTTCAAGACGCCGATGTTCATGCCTGTCGGTACGCAGGCAACGGTGAAGACGCTGACCCCGGAAGAGTTGTACAGTATGGGCGCTCAAGTTATTTTGAGCAATACGTATCATCTCTTTCTGCGGCCCGGCGAGGAACTGATCCGTGAAGCCGGCGGCCTGCATCGCTTTATGAATTGGAAACAGGCGATCTTGACAGACAGCGGCGGTTTCCAGGTGTTCAGTCTGGGGCAAATGCGCAAGATCGGAGAAGAAGGCGTCACGTTTCGCTCGCATCTGGACGGCTCAAAAAAATTTTTGTCTCCTGAAGTATCGATGGATATTCAAATGGCATTGCATTCCGATATTGCCATGGCTTTTGACGAATGTATTCCCTATCCTGCCGATTACGAGTATGCGCAGGCTTCGACGGAGCGGACGAGTCGTTGGGCGAGCCGCTGCCTGACTCATCACCACTGTGTTACGCAGGGCCTGTTCGGGATCGTTCAGGGCGGCATGTATCCTGAGCTGCGGCGGCGAAGTTGTGCCGATTTGGTTGACATGAATTTTGACGGTTACGGCATCGGCGGCTTGAGTGTTGGCGAATCAAAGGATATAATGTATGATGTATTGGAGAATACGACGATTCATCTGCCGCGGGATAAGGCACGTTATCTCATGGGCGTCGGCACGCCCGATTGTCTGATTGAAGGCGTGGCGCGCGGCGTTGATATGTTTGACTGCGTCTATCCGACACGGGTAGCGCGTAACGGGATGGCCATGACCCGTACAGGTCGTCTTACTGTACGCAACGCGGCTTATGCCCGCGACTTCAGGCCGATCGAAGAAGGTTGTCAGTGCTACACGTGCCGCAACTACTCGCGGGCCTATATCCGTCATTTATTTAAGGCGGAAGAACTGCTTGCGTACCGTTTGGTAAGCATTCATAATCTCTATTTCCTTCTGAACTTCATGCGGCAAATGCGGCAGTCCATTATTGACGGCACGTTCCGCGAGTTCAGAAAAGCATTCTGGCAGGAGTATCAAGATGCCTGATACAGCGCATCTTCATACGTATAAATTTTGGAGGTGAAAAGGATGGATATGGAACAATTACAGGCGTTTGCGCCTATTCTGCTGATGGTGGTCATTTTTTATTTCATGCTGTGGCGGCCGCAAAAGAAACAGCAGAAACGGCGGCAGGAAATGTTGGACGGCTTGCGCAACGGCGCGAAGGTAATCACTGCCGGCGGTATTTACGGCACGATTGTAGCGCTTCATGACGAGTACGTCATGCTTCGCGTTGCCGACAAGGTGGAAATAAAGGTTTCCCGCACTGCCATTACGCAAGTTCTGGGAAAGGGTGCAAAGACTGAAGGCAAGTCGCACAAAAAAGAAGACGTGTCTGATGAAAAGGTGACGGAAACCACGGCGACACCGGCTGCTTCAGAAATGACGGAAACGACAAAACATGAAGAATAAGGTCCTGCTCCGGCAACGGATGAGGGAACTGTTACAGCAGCTGCCTGCCGCAGTACAGTCGGCAGGCAGTGATGCTGTCTGCCGGTACGTGTCCGCTTTGCCGCAATATCGGCGGGCAGAACGGATTATGGCATTTCTCCACATGCCCGGTGAGGTCAGCCTCGATGCGTTGATCGCTGCGGCCGTTGCCGCCGGCAAAGAGGTCTACGTGCCGCGGTGTCTCGGTCCCGGGCTGATGGAGGCGGCCAGATTACCGTCACTGGCGGCTGCCGTCAGCGGCGCTTACGGTATTCGGACGGCACCGCCGGACAGTCCGGCTGTCGCGGCGACATCCTTGGATCTGATTCTCGTCTCCGGACTGGCCTTTGACGCAGCCGGGCATCGTCTGGGACGGGGCGCCGGTTTTTACGATCGTTATTTGCAGCCCTTGCGGCGTGACGTCAGCATTGCCGTAGCGTGGCAGGCACAGATCGTTGCGGCAGTACCGACAGAAGCGCACGATGTCCCGATGTCACTCATCGTGACGGAAGAAGGCTGTCATCATATTTAGGAAAGAAACGTACCCAAGAGAGGGGGATATATGTTGCGGAGCCGTAACATTTTAAAATTTTTCGGAGCAGTCATCATTATTTTAGCTGCCTTTATCATCTGCATTTATCCGCTGGCCAATTCCATCAAGCAGGGCCTCGATCTGCAAGGCGGTACGCATATTGTACTGGAAGCTGTCGATACGCCTGATGCTCCGGTAACGGAAGACTCCCTGGGGCGCGCCGTTTCTATCGTTGAACGACGTATCAATGAAATGGGGCTGACAGAGCCGATCGTCCAAAAAGAAGGCGCCCGCCGTATTATCGTCGAGCTTCCCGGTGAAAAGAATCCGGAAAAAGCGATCGAAACTATCGGCAAGACGGCCGTCATGGAATTTAAGGATGAAAGCGGTACGACCCGTCTAACCGGTTCCGATCTGAAAACGGCGAAAGAACAGATCGACAATGGCCATAAGAATGTCGTCGGCATCGAATTTACCGATGAAGGTGCCAAGAAATTTGCCGATCTGACGGCCTCCAATGTGGGACATAAGATCGCGATCACCCTCGATGGGGAAGTCTTGACGGCGCCTGTTGTCAACGAACCGATTACAGGCGGCAAAGCCGTCATTACAGGCAGTAAAACGCTGGAAGAAGCAAAAAATCTGGCTATCCTCCTGCGTTCCGGCGCATTGCCGGTAAAACTGCAAGTTCTGGAAGTCCGTACGATCGGACCGAGCCTGGGGCAGGATTCGAAGGAAAAGAGTGAAAGAGCTTTTGCCATCGGAATCCTGTTGATCATGATTTTCCTTGTCGTCATTTACCGCATGTCCGGCGTCGTCGCCAATATTGCTCTTCTTGTTTACGTGCTGATCCTGTTGGCGATCTTGAAGTATCTCGATGCTACGCTGACCTTGCCGGGGATTGCCGGGATCATTTTATCCATGGGATTTGCCGTCGATGCGAATATCCTGATTTTTGAACGATTCAAAGAAGAGGTGCTTGTCGGTAAGAGCTTGCGTACATCGATGGAAGCGGGCTTCCGCCGTGCCTTCAACACGATCCTCGATGCTAACGTTTCCGTTATGATCGCTGCCGTCGTACTGATTCTCATGGGCTCCGGTACGGTCAAAGGGTTTGCCGTCAACTTGGCTCTTGGCCTTATTGTCAGCATGTTTACGGCGATCCTTGTCAGCCGTTCGCTGCTTACGTGGTTTATCAATACGGGGTTGATCATGAATCCGTGGTTTTACGGACTGAACCGGCATCTTGACAAAGGCGGAAAAAAGGAGGGACAGGCATGAAATTCAACATTGTAGGTCATAAAAAATGGTGGTTTGCCCTCTCATCCGTTCTTGTCATTGCCAGTATCGTTTCGATTCTTATCAACGGGTTCAATTTCGGTATCGATTATACGGGCGGTACAATACTCGACCTTCATTTCAACCGGCCTGTCACGGTGGCGGAGGTGCGCCAGGTGACGGACGCCTCGCCGCTTGGCTTGGAAAGCAGCGTTATTCAGCTCTCCGGCGTTACGGATCAGAATTCATCTGCCGACGTTATGGTGCGCATGCGCAATTTATCCAGTGATGAAAGCAAGCAGGTCGCTACCGCCTTGGGAGATCGGCTCGGCGGCGCTGAGATCAGACGAACCGAATCGGTCGGCGCTGTTATCGGCTCGGAAGTGACGAAAAATGCCGTCATGAATCTGGCCGTCGCCTTTATTGCCTTGGCGGCCTATATCTCTTTTCGCTTTGAATACAAGATTGCCGTTTCGGCTATCGTTTCCATTCTACATGATCTGATTATGGTACTGGGCGTATTTTCGTTCTTTCACCTGGAGATCGACGCGTCCTTTCTGGCCGCGATTCTGACTGTCGTTGGCTATTCGATGAACGAAGCCGTCGTCATCTTCGACCGCGTTCGTGAAAATACGCGGACCCACAGGCGGACCGACACGTACGAGAAACTGGCGTATGACAGCATCGCGCAAAGTATTCATCGCAGTATCTATACGCTGACAACCGTTCTTTTTGCCTGCGGCGCGCTGCATTTCTTCGGCGGCGAATCGACGAAGAATTTTTCCCTGGTCATGCTCATCGGCTTTATCAGCGGTGCTTATTCGTCTATCTGCGTCGATACGTCCCTTTGGGTTGTTTGGAAGAATCATACGTCCGATCGCGGCAGCAAGTTACGGCAGGCGACTGCCGCCGAAGAAGGCGGAGAAAATTGAAGGCGAAATGCAGTCGTATCCTGAAAAATGGCCTGTTCGGTAGGAAGACAAGTATTCATGTCGCCGGAAGTCCTGCCCGCTTGTGCGGCAGCTCTGGTCGCGTTGGGAGATAAGCGTTTGGCATCAAGAAAGGGCGCATATTACAGGCTGATTATGAATGGGTTGCCGCCTGTTGCCGAAAAAGGCGCATTGTCTTTCATGGAACTGACAGACAGAAGAACCGTCTTGACAGGGACAGGTAAAGTTGCTACTATATTAACAATATAAAAAAGCAAAGACCGGAAGAAGCGGTAAGGAGCCGTCGTCAGAGAGATGCTTGTGCGGTGTGAAAGCATCGGCGGCTGTGCCGTATGTCACCCGTGAGCCGGCAGGAGGAAAGGCCTGCCCGGGAGCAGCCGTTATCTGTAGTTGAGCGGTCATGCTGGTGCATGGCAATATAGGTGGTACCGCGGAAGGGATTAAGCGTTCTTTCGTCCTACAGGAGATGATCCTGAGGCCGAAAAACGCTTTTTTTGTCGTGTAGGAGGAAGAGTTATGGAATGGAACAAGGAAAAACTTGAAGGGTATGCTCCCAATGAATTGGAAACGAAATGGTACGATTTTTGGGAACGGGAAGGCTACTTTCATGAAGCGCCGGATCCGGCAAAAGAACCGTTCAGCATTGTCATGCCGCCGCCTAACGTTACGGGGCAGCTGCATATGGGCCATGCGCTGGACAATACGTTGCAGGATATCCTCGTCCGGTTCAAGCGCATGGCCGGTTACAATGTGGCCTGGATTCCCGGCACCGACCATGCGGGGATCGCGACACAGGTCAAGGTGGAAGAACAGTTGGCTAAGGAAGAGGGAAAGACGCGCTACGATATTGGCCGCGACGAATTTCTGAAACGGGTTTGGGCTTGGAAAGAACAGTACGGCGGTCGCATTGAAAAACAGGTTCGCCGTCTCGGTTCTTCCTGCGACTGGAGCCGCAAGCACTTTACGATGGATGATACCTGTGCCCGCGCTGTCCGTGAAGTTTTCGTTTCCCTCTATGAACGGGGACTGATCTATCAGGGCCAACGGATTACTAACTGGTGCCCTCACTGCAATACGGCGCTGAGCGATATTGAAGTCGATCACAGTGATGAACAGGGACATTTGTGGTATGTCAATTATCCCGTTGTCGGCGAAGACCGCTATGTCACGATTGCCACGACGCGACCGGAAACAATTATGGGCGATACGGCCGTTGCCGTCAATCCGCAGGATCCGCGTTTTGCCGGAATGATCGGTAAGAAGGTTGTCATTCCGCTGGTCCACCGTGAAGTTGAAATTATTGCCGACGAGTACGTCGATCCGGAATTCGGTACCGGCGCTGTCAAGATCACGCCGGCTCATGACCCGAACGACTTTGAAATGGGGCAGCGTCATCATCTGGAAGCAGTCATGATCATGAATCTCGACGGTACGATGAACAGCGCGGCCGGAAAAAAATATGACGGCATGACACGGGAAGAATGTCGCAAAGCCGTCGTTGCCGATTTACAGGAACTCGGCCTTCTCGATCATGTTGAAGAACTGAATCATGCCGTCGGGCATTGTTCGCGCTGCAAGACGATTGTCGAACCGTTTTCGACGAAGCAGTGGTTTGTCAAGATGAAACCGCTGACAACAGCGGCTCTTGACGCCGTAAAGGACGGAAAAACCGAATTTGTACCTGACCGGTTCAGCAAGACGTATAATCATTGGCTGGAAGACGTTCATGACTGGTGTATCTCCCGCCAGCTCTGGTGGGGACATCAGATTCCCGCCTGGTACTGTGCCGATTGCGGTGAAACGTCGGTAAGCCGCGAAGATCTGACGGAATGCCCCCATTGTCACAGCAAGCATATTACACAGGATCCCGACGTTCTCGATACGTGGTTCAGCTCGGCACTCTGGCCTTTTTCCACGATGGGGTGGCCCGACCGGACGGCGGATATCGAACAGTTTTTTCCGACGAGCGTGCTGGTCACGGGCTATGATATTATTTTCTTCTGGGTTGCCCGCATGATGTTCATGACCTGTGAATTCATGAAAGAGATTCCTTTCAGACACGTCTTTATCCACGGCCTCGTTCGCGACAGTCAGGGACGGAAGATGAGCAAATCTCTGGGGAACGGCATTGATCCTCTCGGCGTCTGTGAAGAGTACGGCGCCGACGCGCTGCGTTTTACCTTGGTGACGGGCAATACGCCGGGTAATGATATGCGTTTTTATATGGAACGGGTCGAAGCGAATCGCAATTTTGCCAACAAAATCTGGAATGCGGCAAAATTCGTTATCATGAATCTGGATGATTATGATGCCGGCTTTATTCCGGAAACGGATGATTTTACCTTGGCCGACCGCTGGATACTGTCGACTTTCAACGACACGGTTCGCAAGGTTACGGAGAAGCTTGATTCCTTCGAGTTGGGCGATGCCGCTGATGCCGTTTATAACTATATTTGGAATTCTTTCTGCGACTGGTATATTGAATTGGCCAAGCAGCGCCTCTATAAGCCGGATGATAAGGACAGCAGAAAGACGGTGCAATATGTCTTGATCTATGTTCTGACACATACGTTGGAACTGCTCCATCCGTTTATGCCTTTCGTAACGGAACACTTGTGGCAACATCTGCCTCATGAAGGGAAGAGCATTATTGTCGCACCGTGGCCCCAGGTACGGGCCGAATGGGACTTTTCCGCTGCTGCGGCAACGATGAATACTTTGATGGAGGCGATCAAGAACATCCGTAACATGCGTGCTGAAGCCAACGTGCCGATGGGCAAAAGGGCGCCGATCACCTTGGTTCCCGCCGATGACGTTATGGCGGCGACACTGCGCAGGTATGAGAACTATTTCTTCACGCTGGCCTTTGCCGACGGCGTCAATTTGTTGACACCTGCTGACGAAAAGCCGGAAAATGCCGTTGTCGCCGTTGTGCCTGGCATTGAAATATATCTCCAGCTGAAAGATCTGATTGATGTCGAAAAGGAAACGGCCCGCGTCCGGAAGGAACAGGAGAAAATGACGAAAGAAATTGAACGGCTCGTCAAAAAACTGTCGAATCAAGGCTTTCTGGCGAAGGCTCCGGCAGACGTCGTTGACAAAGAAAAAGAAAAGCTTGCCGGTTATCGGGAACGATTACAGGCGTTGACGCAACGTATGGAAACTTTGGAGAAATTGTAGGAAGGCGTATGATGACGTACGAAGAAGCTGTATATTATTTGGAACATGCTGCGGCCTTCGGCATTAAGCCGGGGCTGCAGCGCATTCGGGAACTGCTGCGGCGGCTGGATAATCCCCAGGATAAATACCGGACGATTCATGTGACGGGTACGAACGGCAAAGGTTCCGTTACGGCAATGATTGCGGCAGGTCTGACGGCGGCAGGCTGTAAGACGGGTCGGTACACGTCACCCCATCTGGAGGCGTATACGGAACGAATCCGTATAGACGGAGAGGATATAGCCCCGGACGACTTCGCCGCCGTTACCGCTGCCGTTGCCGCTGCGGTTGAGGCCATGGCCGCAGACCGTTGGGAGCGGCCGACAGAATTTGAAATGTTGACGGCTATGGCGTTTCTGTATTTTTTTCGGTGCCGCGTAGACTATGCCGTTATCGAAGTCGGACTCGGCGGCCTTCTCGATTCGACGAATGTGATTATGCCGCATCTCTCGGTCATAACTAATGTCGCCTTGGATCATATGGCGTACTGCGGCGATACGGTAGAGAAAATTGCCGTCCATAAGGCCGGTATCATCAAACCTGCCGTTCCTGTCGTGACGGCGGCGACAGAGCCGGCATTAGCTGTTATTGCGGAAAAGGCAAGAAACGGAAAATGCCCTCTTTATCGCTGCGACAGGGATTTTCACCTCGGCAGTTGTACTGTTCGCAGCGTGAGAAATACGTACGTCCAGGATAGTACGGTTATTTTCGACGAAGGAGACAGGCTGACCGTCACGACAGCGTTGGTCGGTGCGCATCAAGGGAGGAATGCGGCCCTTGCGGTTATGGCGCTGCGTCTTTTGCGGCCCTGTATCGGCGCTTTGACTGACGACGTGATCTGCCGGGCGCTGACAGGCGTTTCTTGGCCGGGACGCTTTCAAATAGTGGAACAAAACGGGCAGATCGTAGTAATTGACGGCGCTCATAATCCGGCCGGTATCGACACCTTTTGTCAGACCTATGACACCGTCTTCGGCAAACGGCGGCGTGTCTTCGTCTTTGCCGTTTTGGCCGATAAGGATTACAGTCAGATGATGGGACGGCTGTTTCGACAGGACGATCTTGTCTTTTGCGCTCCGGCGCCGTCACCGCGAACGGCAGATCCGGAAAAGCTCGTTGCCGCCATTCCTTGTCGCGCCGAGCCTTGCGCGACTTTAACGGCTGCGTTGGCAAGGGCCTTTGCCGCGGCGACGACAGAAAAGGTGCTGGCCGTCGTCGGGTCTCTCTATATCCAGGGAGAAGTGCGGCGTTATCTGCGGCAGAAAGGATTTACCGTGTAAGTATCTGGACAACAGACAAAGAAGTTCGTATAATTGAAGTCAAAGGAGACACGTTATGAATCTGATGACTTTAAACCAGAGCAGTCCCCGGGACAAGGCGAGAAAACGCGTCGTCTATGCCCTTTTGGGGACTGCTTTTTTTCTGCCGTTGAATCTGATTGCCATGGAGATCTGTTTTGTGACGGCTGTATTGTGCGGCGCTTATTACCAATGGAAATATGGCGGTGTTTTTCGGCGCCGCATGCCGCTGGCGGGTACTGTTCTCGCCTTCGCCGTCACGTCGTTCATTTCTCTGGCGGGGACGCCGCACTTCTTGTTGGCTTTGGCTTTTTACGCTTTCACGGTGCTGCAATACATTTTGCTTTATCAACTGACGACGGCCTTCGTCCGTGACGGCGAGAGGCATCTGTTTATCTGTTGTCTCCTGGCCAGCGGCCTTTGTGTCGCTGTTTACGGCTTGTATCAGTATGCTCACATGCTGACACTCAGGGAGGCGGAATGGGTCGATAATTCGACTTTTCCGTTGCTGCGGCGCCGTATGTACTCGACGCTGTACAATCCCAATTTGCTTTCGGCGTTCCTGCTGATGGTCCTCAGTCTCGCCGGAGCTTTCGCTTTAGAACGGCAAGATCGCCGTCAAAAGTTCGGCTGCTTCTGCTTGGTTGCCGTGTTTTTTCTCTGCCTGATATTGACTTATTCCCGCGGCGCCTGGATCAGCGTCGGCGCATTGGTTTTTTTCTTCGGTCTTTTCTGGGACAAGCGTATTTGGCTGCTGTTTTTGATCGTGCCTGCCGTGCTGTTGTTCTATCATGGCGGTGTTACGGAACGTCTCCTTTCTGTTTTCAGTCACCGTGATGCCGATACGTCCGTCGCTATGCGTCTCGACATGTGGAGCAGCGCGGTTTTGATGATTGCCGATCATCCTTTTTTCGGCATCGGCTGGGGCAGCTTCAAATATGTTTATCCCGTCTATAATGAATTGATCCAGGATGCGGGTATTGTGATTTTTCATGCCCATAATATGTACCTGAATATACTGGCTGAAACCGGCATCATCGGCTTCAGTGCCTTTATGTCCTTCTTTTTCGGCAATGGTTGGTATGCGTTCCGGTTTCTCCGCCGCCATGCGCTTCATTCGCCGGAAGGGGCCTTCGCCATGGCTTTTATTGCCGCCGTTATGGCGTTAGCGATCTGCAGTATCAGCGATTATGATCTCTTTAGTACTCAAATTTCACTTACTTTTTGGCTTCTGAGCGGCCTTTTTTCGGGGATATACGTAGATCATCGTAAAAAAATAAAAAAAAGTTTGCGAAATAATTCACAATAATATATAATAAGGACATATAAAAAGAAGTCTATATATATAGGTTATGGTTGCGTTCAGACACGGCCATAGCGAAAAATACGTCGTATTTTAGTTGGAGGTACCGTCCATGAGACAGAAGAAGGCAATATCGGATGCCGTCATCGAACGATTGCCGCTGTACTACAGGGATCTCTTATTGCTGCAGGATGCGGGAATCGATATCATATCGTCGGAAAAATTGGGAGAACGTCTGGGTATTACGCCGGAGCAGATCCGCAAGGATCTGACTTGTTTCGGTGCCTTCGGCAAAAAGGGCGTCGGTTATTATGTCAGTGAGTTGAGTCAGCAGATCGTTGAGATCATCGGCTTGGAACAACACTGGAAGATCGCCATTGCCGGTATCGGTCATTTGGGCTGGGCTTTGGCGAACTATAAGACCTTCGGCCGATTGGGGTTCCGCACGACGGGGTTGTTTGACGTTGATCACCGCATTATCGGTCAGAACGTCGGCGGCATTGTCGTTACGCCGACCAGTGAAATGTCGGAAATCATTCGTCGTGAAGGCATCCAGATCGGTATCATCACGACGCCGGCATCAGTGGCCCAGCAAGTGGCGGATCAGATGGTCGAAGGAGGGATACGCGGTATTTTTTCTTTTGCGCCGTTGCGGTTGAGCGTACCTGATCGGATTTTCGTCTTCC
Organism: Megasphaera vaginalis (ex Bordigoni et al. 2020); assembly: GCF_900240295.1. Taxonomy (NCBI): domain Bacteria; kingdom Bacillati; phylum Bacillota; class Negativicutes; order Veillonellales; family Veillonellaceae; genus Megasphaera; species Megasphaera vaginalis (ex Bordigoni et al. 2020). The sequence continues at coordinate 386,466 of NZ_OEQB01000001.1, read as the reverse complement.
GCGAGGATCTGTCCATCGGTTTGAGCCGCATCTCTTATTACTTGACCAATAAAGCACGTGAATGATATTGTTTGAGACAACTCCCTGCGCCGGTATGGTGCAGGGAGTTTTATTTTGAAACAAAGGTTCGGTGGAACTACACGCATTGAATCTGCACGCCGTAGAGTCATTAGTATGCAGGAATACGATAATCCTTTGAGCCGCATGGATTATTTTGTGTTTTTTTGCAGATGAAGCGTTTCGGCGTAAGCGGCGACGGCTTCTTTTTTCGTAATGTATCCTTCTTCCGTCATGCCGGCCAGAACGATTCGTTGCCGGTCTTTGGCGGCGTTGTAATTTACCAACGGATTGTAGTAGGTCGGGGCCTGCAACAGGCCTGCCAGCAAGGATGCCTGCCCCAAAGAAAGATCTGACGGGGCTTTGCCGTAATAGGTATGGCAGGCTTCGGCGATGCCGGTGGCATTGGCTCCAAAGTAAGCTGTATTAAAATACATTTCCAAAATCTGATCTTTCGTATAATTTCGTTCCAACAAGATGGCGAGTATCAGTTCCTGGGCTTTTCGCGTTACCGTCTGTTCTTGGGAAAGAAGCATGTTTTTGACAACTTGCTGACTGATAGAACTGCCGCCTTCGACGGTTTTTCCTGATTGAAGATTAGTGGCCAGGGCGCGAAGGATCCCAATGGGATCGACGGCGCCGTGCTCGTAGAAGCGGCGATCTTCCGTAGCCAGTACGGCTTGCTGCAGAGATTTCGGTATTTCTCGCAGCGATGTCTTGGTTTTTCCCGCCTTTATTTTCGCCTCCATCGTTTCGCGAAAGTGCAGATAGACGTAGAGCGAATCGCCGGCGTTTTTTTCCGTTTGTTTGCTGACGGTCGTTCCGGATGTTGTGTGGTGGTTGTCCGTGAATGTTATCCACGCAAAGGTCATGGCGAAGACAAGGGCGAAAAGTATAGTGAATTTTAGTTTCATAAGGAGTCCTCCGTGAATCTATTGTATCATATTCTTGTGTAATAATTCTATCTTCGCCGTTCCTTGACGCACGCCGCTTCATATGATTTATCCGATTTTCTGCGAAATACGCCGGTAATGTGACCGGGAAGCAATTTGCAAAAAAAAATACACAAAAATATTAATACGAAATACTTGCATAATGTTTCAAACGGTAGTATACTGTCAGTCATAGATAAGAAAAGTGCTTCGGCACACGAGTTCTGCATATGAGGGAGGAAATGAGAATGAATGAGATCAAGAAGATCGTTTTAGCATATTCCGGCGGGTTGGATACGTCCGTTATTATTCCGTGGCTGAAAGAACATTACGTTGGCGCCGAGGTTATCGCCGCTTGTGCCGACGTCGGCCAGCCCGATGATTTTCCGGCTATTGAAAAAAAAGCCTATGCTTCAGGGGCGGCAAAAGTTTACATCATGGATTTGAAAAAGGAATTTCTTGACGAATACGTTTGGCCGACGATTCAGGCCGGCGCCGTCTATGAGGGGAAATACCTCTTGGGGACGTCTTTTGCGCGGCCGCTTATTTCGAAAAAGCTTGTCGAAGTTGCCAAGGCTGAAGGCGCCGATGCCATTTGTCACGGCGCAACCGGCAAAGGAAATGATCAGGTGCGTTTCGAGTTGACTGTCAAGGCCTTGGCTCCGGAAATGAAACTCATTGCGCCGTGGAGAATGTGGGAACTGAAATCGAGAGAGGATGAGCTGAAATACGCTGAAGCGCATAATGTACCCATTGATTATCAATCGGAAGAAAATCCTTATCCCTACAGCATGGATTGGAATATCTGGCACTTAAGCCATGAAGGCGACGATCTGGAAAATCCCGCCAATGCGCCGAAGGATATGGTCTATATGGTTACGACACCGCCGGAAAAGGCGCCGGATACGCCGGCATATATCGAACTGACCTTTAAAGCCGGAAAACCGGTGGCTCTTGACGGCAAGGCCATGGATTCGTTGGAACTGATGCAGGCCGTCAATGAAGTCGGCGCGAAAAACGGCATCGGTATTGTCGATATTGTCGAAAACCGTTTGGTCGGAATGAAGAGCCGCGGGATTTATGAAAATCCCGGCGGGGCCATTCTCATGTATGCACACAGGGAATTGGAGTATCTTTGCCTTGATAGAGATACGTATCATTATAAAGAAAATGTAGCCAACAAGTATGCCGAACTCGTTTATGACGGCAAATGGTTTTCTCCGCTGAAAGAAGCGCTGGACAGCTTCATACAGTCTACGCAGCAAACGGTAACGGGGACGGTAAAGCTGAAGCTTTATAAAGGGAATATTATCAGCGCCGGCGCGCAGTCGCCGTATTCACTGTACAGTGAAGAATTCGTCACTTTCGGCGCTGACGAAGTGTATAACCAGAAAGACGCCGAAGGGTTTATTAATCTCTTCGGGTTGCCGCTGCAAATGAGAGCGTTCATGTTGCAGAAAATACGGAAGGAACAGGCGTAAGGAGTAACGTGATGAAATTATGGGGTGGCAGATTTACGAAAGCAACAGATAAAACAGCAGAGGCTTTTAATGCGTCTATTCAGTATGATTGCCGCATGTACGGCGAAGATATTTGCGGCAGTATCGCCCACGCTTCCATGCTGGCCAAACAAGGGATCATTACGACGGCCGATAAGGAGACAATCATTGCCGGACTGAAAGCAATTTATAAAGAAATAGAAGCCGGTGATTTTGCGTTTTCGATTGCCTTGGAAGATATTCATATGAACGTGGAGCAACGGTTGACAGAGGCTGTCGGTGAAGCCGGTAAGCGGCTTCATACCGGACGCAGCCGAAACGATCAGGTCGCGTTGGATACGCATTTATATGTACGGCGGGAAATCGCTGCCGTGGCGAAGCTGCTGATCGCTTTGCAGCAGGCGATAATTGACGCTGCCGAAAAATACGGCGACGTTATCATGCCCGGGTATACGCACTTGCAGCGGGCGCAGCCCATTCTGTTCAGTCATCATCTGCTCGCTTATTTTTCCATGCTTTCCCGTGATTTCTGTCACCTGGAATACGTTTGGAAGTTAGCCGACATAATGCCGCTCGGCGCCGGCGCGCTGGCCGGCACGACATATCCTCTGGACCAGCAGTACGTTGCCGATTTGCTGCATTTCACAACCATTTATGACAACAGTCTGGATGCGGTCAGCGACAGAGACTATATTCTGGCTTTTCTGGAATTTGCAGCCAATTTGATGATGCATCTCAGCCGTTTATCGGAAGAATTTATTCTCTGGTCGTCATCGGAATTTAAATTTATAGAACTTGATGATGCGCATTGTACGGGGTCATCAATTATGCCGCAAAAGAAAAATCCCGATATCTGTGAACTGGTTCGCGGCAAAACCGGTCGTTTCTACGGGCATCTTATGGGACTTTTAACGGTAATGAAGGGGATCCCCATGGCCTATGACAAGGATATGCAGGAAGATAAGGAGGGGCTTTTCGACGCCGTCGATAACTTGAAATTCGCCTTGGCGATCTATGCCGACATGATCGGCGCCATGAAGGTCAATAAGGAGCGGATGCGCAGCGTGCTTGAAGAAGATTTTTCCAATGCCACCGATATGGCTGATTATCTGGTCAAGAAAGGACTGCCTTTCCGGGAGGCTCACGCCGTTGTCGGCAAGACTGTCCGTTATTGCATTGAATCCGGCAAGGTGCTGCAGGAACTGAGCCTTGAGGAATTCAAGGCGTTCAGTCCGGTTATCACTGCCGATATCCATCATTTTCTTTCTATCGATATCTGTGTGGAGCAGCGGAAGACATACAACGGCACGGCGCCGTCATCGGTTCGGCGGCAGCTTGCAGCCGCCGGAACGACGGTGGCTGCTGAACTGACCGTACAGGAGCGGTGGCAGTCCGTTGCAGATTCGCTGTATGAATTGGCGGACTGAAATGCGCCGTGCCTTGAATACGTCTGTCGTGCAAACAGGTGAAGTGAGGCTTGCGCGTTTATAATTTATTTCATCAAATTCGGCAATTTGCTGTTGCCAAAAAAATTTTTTCATGTTATGATATGACTGTAGTAATTAATAATAATAATCCATTAATAATTTCAGGAGGTTTTTATCATGGATAAGTACGAATGCAGCGTTTGCGGTTATGTTTATGATGAAGCTGAAGGCGATGCCGATAACGGTGTTGCAGCAGGCACGAAATTTGCCGATTTGCCGGAAGATTGGGTTTGTCCTATTTGCGGCGCAGATAAAGATTCCTTCAATAAGCTTTAATAGGTATCTGTAATTTGGTACAATAAAACTACTATCATCGATAGTAGTTTTTTTTTACATAAAAGCGGCATAGAAGGAGGAGTTACAATGGACATGCAAGAAATACGTGTCAAGGCACGAGAAAAAATGAAGGGGTGCCACGTTTGTCCGCAGTGTGACGGCAAGGCCTGTATCGGCGAAATACCCGGGTTCGGCGGTCTGCGTACAGCGCGGTCTTTTATGCGCAATATTGAGGCTTTGCGTGAATACGGACTGGTCATGCGCAGCATGGTCGGCGTTGAAGAGCCGGATACGTCTGTGGAAATCCTCGGTCGAAAGTTGGCGCTTCCCGTTTTGGTGGCGCCTGTCGGCGGCATCGTTTTGAACGCAAAGGTTGACGGCGATCCGGCGGAAGTGGAACAAGCGTATGACGAAGCCGTTACGCAAGGGGCTATGGAATGCGGGACTTTGTCCTTTACCGGAGACAGCGGCGCGCCGTACATGTATGCTTCCGGTATACAGTCATGTGCGAAGCGGCCGGGTATCGTCATTCCGACGATTAAACCCCGCGAAGATGATAAGATCATCGAAAAAGCCGTGTTGGCAGAACGATCGGGAGCCTTTGCCGTTGCCTGTGATATTGACGCGGCGACGTTGATCAATATGCGGATTTTCGGACAGCCTGTCGGCCCCAAGCGTCCCGAAAGTATTCGTAAAGTCGTTCAGTCCATATCGCTGCCTTTCATCGTCAAAGGGATCATGTCTCCTGAAGAAGCGACAGCCTGTGCGGACGCGGGAGCAAAGGGTATCGTTGTCAGCAATCACGGCGGCCGTGTTCTCGACGGTATGGCCGGTACCGCCGATGTGCTGCCTGCTATTGCAGCAGCCGTCAAGGGGCGCCTGGCGATCTTTGTCGACGGCGGTGTGCGTCATGGTGAAGACGTGCTCAAAATGTTGGCCCTCGGCGCCGATGCCGTCCTCCTCGGCAGGCCCGTTTCCATCGCCGCTATCGGCGGCGGTGCGGCAGGTGTCAAGCTGGCGCTGGATACGATCCGCCGCGAGTTGGCTGATGCCATGATGATTACGGGTACGCAGAGCCTGCAGTCTGTGCCGCGGCATATTCTGCATAAGCTTTAAGGGTATAAAAAAGGTCCTCGCTTCCGCGAGGACCTTTTTTTGTCAGTCCAGAATATGCTGTTCGTTACCGCTGCGCGATAAATCGACATTCTCCAGAGGAATGATACCGGTTTTATGTTTTGCCTTATGATATAAGTAAACGGCAAAGAAAACGGGAATACCGATATAAGCGACGCTGGCGCCGTACCAGTCGATCTCAGGTCCTGTAAAGGCCGAATAATTTTGTCCCGCCGTGACGATAAGGCAGAGGATCAAGGCCAAAATAGGGCCGAAAGGGAAGAAGGACGCCTTGTACGGCAAGGTGGATAAATCTTTGTTCTGCGCTTTGAAGGCGCGGCGGAACCGATAGTGACAGATGGCGATGCCGATCCAGGTGATAAATCCCGCCATGCCGCTGATATTGACAAGCCAGTCGTAGGCTTTGCCTTCACCGATCAGGGACGTGAGGAAAGCGGCGAGGCCGAAGATAACGGTAGCGAACAGCGCGTTCGTCGGTACGCCCCGCTTATTCAGCTTCAGGAAGCATTTCGGCGCCTGTCCCGTTTCTGCCATGGCGTAAAGCATGCGCGTCGATACGTACAAGCCGGAATTTCCCGCCGAAAGTACAGCTGTGAGGATAACGGCATTCATGATCGAAGCGGCGGCGACGAGGCCGAAGCGTTCGAATACCAGCGTGAAGGGGCTGATGGAAATATTTTCGATTGCCGTATTCAAAAGGTTTTTATCCGTATAGGGAATGAGAAAACCGATGATGATGAAAGAACCCAGATAAAAGAGGAGAATGCGCCAGAAAATGGAGTGAACAGCGCGGGGGATATTCTTTTCGGGATCTTCGCTTTCACCGGCGGCAATGCCGATCATTTCCGTTCCCTGGAAGGAAAAGCCGGCGACCATAAAGATGCTGAGCATTGCCGTAAAGCCGCCGACGAAGGGCGCTTCACCAATCGTCCAATTGACGAAGCCGGGCGACGGTTCGGGACCGACACCGATGATGAGAAGCGTGCCGACGGCGAGAAAGACGATGACTGTCAAGACCTTGATGCCGGCGAAGATAAATTCGCTTTCGCCGTACGAACGGGTGGAAAGATAATTTAAGATGAATAAGATGACGAGAAAAATACCGCTCCATACGGCTGCCGGCACATCGGGAAACCAATATTTCATGATCAGCGAACCGGCAACCAGTTCCGCTGCTACCGTAATGGCCCAGTTGAACCAATAATTCCAGCCGAGGGCGAAGCCGAGAGATTTGTCGACATACCGATTGGCGTAGGTTTCAAAGGAGCCGCTGACTGGCAGATACGCTGCCATTTCACCGAGGCTCGTCATGAGAAAATAGACCATGATGCCGATCAGCGAGTACGAGAGAAGAGCGCCGCCGGGACCGGCTGTACTGACTGTTTCCCCGCCGGCAACAAAAAGACCTGTGCCGATGGCGCCGCCGATGGCGATCATGTTCATATGGCGGGCTTTCAGACTGCGTCGCAGTTTTTGCTTGCTTTCTTCCATTCCATCACTACCTTCATGTAAAAAGTATGCTAAAAATTGGTTTACGTTTTTATTATAGCGAATGAAGAGGTTCAATACAAACTCTTTTCATATATTTTCACGTGATGAAATGATAAAATATGAGGGAGAAGATAGTTTTTCCCTTGTCTTTATCGTATAATGAAAAATATATATTTAAAGGAACTATGTATTACAAATCGGTATGGAGTTGATACGATGGAGTTGGAAGTATGCCGTGCGGCTATTGATAAGATAGATCATCAACTGGCGCGGCTTTTGGAAGAACGGCTGCAATGGGTCGCCTCCGTCGCGGCGTATAAGCGGGCGCATCATATGGAAGTGTATGATCCCCGGCGGGAAAAGATCGTGCTGGACAGGATCGCCGCTTTGGCGCCGGATCCTGATCTTGCGCCGCACTTGCGCCGCATTTATCAAATGATCATGGATGAGAGCAAAGCCTATGAGCTGCAACGCATGAAAAGGGGATAAAATGACAGAAATTACGACGATTCAAGGCGTTATGGAACGCCTTCTGTTTGAAGCGCCCGATTCGGATTATCTTGTTTTTCGCCTTCGTCTGGAAAGCGATGATCTGTTATTGACCGTGACCGGGCACGGCAGCAAACCGCTTGTCGGGGACCGTCTTCGTATTTGCGGCGAATGGGTGCAGCACAAACGTTTCGGTAAGCAGTTTGCCGCTTCGGGATGGCAGCGTTTGGCACCGGAGACGGCTGATGGGATCGAGAGTTTTCTGGCTTCCGGCGCCGTCGACGGCATTGGCCCCGCCTTGGCGCACCGCATTGTGGCGGCATTCGGCATGGCGGCGATGGATATTATGGAGCGGGAGCCGGATCGTCTGCTGGAAATTGACGGTATCGGCAGGAAGAAGTTGGCCGTGATTACAGAAAGTTTCCGCGCCGAAAAAGAAGTCAACGGTGTAGCACTTTTGTTGGAAGAGCATGGCGTAACGGGGCGATATGCTTCGCGGCTCGTACAGAAATACGGTGATGACGCGGCTTACGTTTTGGCCCATGAGCCGTATCGACTGATTCAGGAAATCGACGGTATCGGGTTTAAAACAGCCGACCAGATCGCCTTGGCCTTCGGCATGGAACCGTTTGCTGAAGAACGGCTGGCAGCCGGTATGACCTATATTTTGCAGGAACTGAATCGCAGCGGCCATGTCTGCGTGCCGGCAACTACTCTGACGGAGCGGAGTGCCGCCGTATTGCATGCCGACGAGGGACTGCTGCACGATGCCGCGGTAAGAGCCGTGCAATGGGGGCAACTGGTTACTGCCGATTATGGCGGTACGATGTATGTGTATACGGCGGCGGCATATGAAGCGGAAACGCTCGTCGCCGAACGGATACGGGAAATGACGGCAATGAAGCCGTTACCTGTCAGGACGCACGTCTCACTGTTCTTGGATCGCCGTCAGGATACACGCCGTATCGTGCTGGCGGAAAAACAGCGGGAGGCCGTGGAGCGATCGCTGTCCTCTGGCCTGCTGGTTATTACGGGCGGTCCCGGTACGGGGAAGACGACGGTCGTGCAGACGATTATCCAATTAGCTGAACAGGAAGGCTTAAAGATCGTCCTTTGCGCACCGACGGGACGGGCGGCTAAGCGGCTTTCGGAAACGACGGAACGGCAGGGGCAGACGATTCACAGGCTTCTGTGTCCTGCCGGTTACGTCGGCAGCAGACAGGTTTTTGAATATAATGAAACACATTTGCTGAAAGCCGACTTAGTTATTGTTGATGAGGTATCCATGCTTGACTTGGAGCTTATGGACAATCTCCTCCGGGCGCTGCCGCCTCACTGCCGCTGTATTCTCGTCGGTGATGCCGATCAGTTGCCGTCTGTCGGAGCCGGCGCCGTTCTCCACGATATCATTCGTTCGGAAACGGTTCCCGTCATCCGCCTCGAGACGATTTTTCGCCAGCATGACGGCGGTCGTATCGTTACCAATGCGCATCGCATCAATCGTGGTCAGTTGCCTATCGTCAATGAAGATGACGAGTTCCGTTTCGTAGAGATCAAAGAGGAAAAGGCAGGGGCCGAACAGATCAGTGCTCTTTATGCGGCAGAGAGCGCCGAACGTGACGGTGTTTTTGCCGTCCAGGTCCTTTCGCCGATGTATCGTCAGGAATGCGGCGTCGATCAGTTGAACCGGCTGATACAGGAACGTTGCAACGGGCCTGCACCGGATAAGGGTGAGATACAAGAGACCAAGGCCGTTTATCGTATCGGCGACAAAGTTATGCAGAAGCAGAATAATTATGACAAGGGCGTTTTCAACGGCGATATAGGCGTGATTTTTGCGGTGCAACAAGAGCGTATCCATGTACGTTACCCGGAGCAGGATGTGAAGTACGAAGGTCGGGAAATTGATGAGATCACGCTGGCATATGCCATTACGGTTCATAAGAGTCAGGGGAGCGAATACCATACCGTAATCATGGCGCTGACCGACAGCCATGCGATTATGTTGCAACGTAACTTGTTTTATACAGCCGTGACCAGAGCTAAGCGGAAGGTCATTCTTGTCGGGACGAAAGGAGCGCTGCACCGTGCCGTTGCCAATGTGCGTCAGAGACGGCGCTTTACGCTTCTGGCGGAGCGACTGCGGGGCGAAGAAATTTTGTAGAGAACGGCGGCGAAGCGGATCATAATGCGTCTGTCTGCCGCTGTTTATCTGCTTTTGCCTGCGATCAGACGGGAGTCGTATCATGGATTTGAAAAACCAGTTTTTGAATATCCTTTTTCCGCCCCGGTGTCCCGGTTGCGGCTGTACCGTCAGCCGGCACGGCGATTGGTGCCCGAACTGTTTTAACCGCCTCTGGCAGCCGAGGCTGATTGACGGCAGCCGGCGGCAAAGGCAGCTTGACGGTTGTTATTGCCTGATGCAGTATCGCGGTGCCATGCGCCGGATTTTGCAGGCCCTTAAGTATGACCGCGCTTTTCGGTATGAAGCGGCGTGTCATACGGTTTTACAACGGGTTCCCTGGGCTGAAAGACTGCAGGATGTTGACGTTGTTATGCCGGTTCCCTTGGCGGCCGAGAAGGAATTGAACCGCACCTTTAATCAAAGTACGGTTATCTTCCGCGCTTGGGCGGAAACGCGTTGGCCGTGGTGCGACGGGCTGTTACGCCTGCGTGAGACACAGGCGCAATGGCGGCTTACAAGAGCGGAGAGGGAAGCAAACAGCAAAAAAGCCTTTGCCGTAAAAGAGACGGTTTCGGTAGATGGCCGAACGATTCTCCTTGTCGAGCAAAGATGCTTGGGATTGATACAATATTGGAAACGGTGTGCATAGCGAAAAAGTCCATATATAGCGAGGCCTAGGCAAACGTCGGCAGATGGCCGGCTTTTTTTGTGCCTAAAATCAGGAGAGCGGACTTATAGCAAAGGAGAAGAAAAAACGGCAATAAGAATACGGCAGTAACGATAGCTTTTTATCGTTACTGCCGTATTTTTTAGATTTTCTTTCCCCATTGAATACCAAACAGGGTTTCATCGTTTGGCCCCAATTTTATAACTGCATGGTTATTGAGCAGAGAAGAAATATCTGGCCCTAAATTGTCTTGTCGGTCAAATGCTATGAAGATTTGTTTTCCTCTGATGGTTGAATACAGTTGTAATAGTTGCCGTAAGTTTTCATCGGAAATATTCGGAAATAATAATGAATCGTGGGCAAGAGCTGGCAGTGGTGTCAATTTTAAAATACTTAAATCGTAAATCAGCATTCCTTTATAATTGGTGCCAGTTCCTGAATCTCTCGGTGTCTCAAAGGTATAGCTGTTGCTTTTTAGCAACCTGAGAATGGGCGCATTGTCTTCACTATGAGATATGAAGTCGCTGATTTTCTCCATTTCATCATTAATACTTTTTTCCATCTGATGCAGAAGCAATGTGGTTCGCTCTTCAAGTGCTTTCTTTGCTTGCTTTTCAATTTCAGTTAAATTTTGCAGATTGATAAAATTATCGCATTCATTTTCTAAAGTAGTTATCTCATGATCGAGCTTAGTATAAGCGGTAAGAAATTCGTCACTAAATGCCATCGATGGTTTTAGTCGTTCGATATAATTTTGGATTTTATCCACTTGGTTTTGGAGAGGTAGTAGCTCTTGTTCCATTCTTCTCTTTGTTTCAAGCAATTCATCTTTGAGTATAGATTGTATCTTGTGGTGGAATTTTTCAATTTTAGCTAGTTTTTCAATATTGGCATTGGGGAAGAAGGTCAAGAGATTATTCAAATCTGCTTCCGTTGGTTGAACCCCAAGTTGAAGATTTAAATCGACGAGATGAATATCATTTTTCTTCTGCTCAAGCTTTTTTCTGGCATCACGAAGATATCGTTTTAATTCGTTTATTTGATTGGCCTTTTTCACTTCTTCTCTATCAACAGAGGAATTATTGGAGAAGGCTAGGTCTTCTTTTTCTTGACGTAATTCGGCTAACTTTGATTGTGCCTTCTCATACTCTTTTTGTCGTGTAATAGCAGAGGCGATAAAGTTGTATTTCTGTGCTGTACGAAAGGCGGAGTACTTGTCTTTAGCGGATTTTAACTGGTTCTGGAAATATGAAATCTCATTATGGTGGTTGAAAAGACAGAGCAAGACATTGATTGCAGCCGTACTGTTCTCTGACTCTCTGATTTTCAATGGCTGCATTTCATCGATTTTGCTTTTCTTATAGATACGGAAAAAGCGGCTGATTGTATTCCTAAATGAAACTCCGGGAAAATCCATTTTGTATTGATGACAAAGCCATTGAGTGTATTCAGTCAGGCGTATCTCTTTGAAGATATCTTTTGACGGATGTTCACGAATCACGTCAGGATTTGTTGTATCTCGCGAAAATCTGTAATCTTGATTTGAAAAACGAAAGGTGAAAAATATTTCATGGTTTCCCAATTCAATCACAGCATCGCTTTTTACATAAGACGAACCACCAAATGCGAAATCAATTATCATAAGCATGGTGGATTTTCCAATAGAATTCGCTCCATTTTTACTTCCTAGTATGACATTTAACCCTGGGTGAAAGTTTATTGTTTCCTCTGGGTGCTTTGGAGTTTTAAATTTGGAGCAAGATATTTCTATCAACATTTTTCTATTTCTCCCTTTTCATTTAATGTAATTTTTTTGAGGGCGTATAGACAATCCAGAACATCAACGAGTTCTACAGGCCCCTTGATGGCTCTGCATAGATGCAGAAGTTCGACTGGAGTCTTAGGAGTATTCAGGTTATATAGGATGCAAGGCATCTTGGATAAGATGCTGTCATTATATGAAAAAAGTTTATTTGGTAATATCATGAAATACCTCGCAGGATTGAATGAAATAACAGACAACAATATTACAATAAATCAGATTTTGTTTTGTTATGCGGTGAATTTGCTTAGATATACTTTCATATATTGCAATTTGTGAAAGCCCTTTATCTTCCAAGCGCTGACAAATTGTTTTTATTTCGATACGAACCAACTCGTCTGAATATTGTTTCTGGCGTGATAGGTTCTGCATGATTTGATTAATATAGAAAAAGTATTTTGTGACATAATTTTTTACGGTTTCTGCTAGAAGAAGATTTTCATCTTCATCAATCTTATTTGCAATAAACGTCGGCTCGTAATTTAACGAAGTTAAAGTACTTGGCTTTAAATAAACCAGACTTTCAACAACTCGTCTTATGCCTTTATCAATGTTTACATCAGATATTGTACTTCTTGCTTTTCTGGACTCAATCTGCAGTTCTTTTGCTGTTTCGAGTTCCTTGCGTTCGTGTGCTGTATGCTTCAAAATATACTGTTCAAAGCAATCATGACAAACGGCACAGATATTTGAGAAAGAAGGTGCTTTCTTTTCATTGATGATAAGAACCTCATAATCGGGGGTGCTTCTTCCGTCATCAGCAAATTTTTGGAGATGGTGCGAACAGCCTGGCATAGAGCAGGTGCTGTTGCAATCATCTAACAGACCACTGCCATATTGTCCTTTCAGCTGATTTGACTTATAGTGTGCTTCTTGCTCACGTCGCGTATTTTCCAACGCCGGATCAATAAGTTCTTCGAGCCCACGCTTTAACAGATCGAATAACTTTTCACCAACATTATCTTTGGTTACGTCTTCAGCAAATGGTGTTATGTCCTTTGCTAAACCATCCAGCACAATATCTGATCGATTTGGATCATGTATTGATTCGATGAAATTATCTCGTGTCAGACGAGATAACATTTTTCCTGCCAATTTTTTGGTTGGCTTACTTGTATAGAATTTTCTGAGAGATCCATCCTTATAGCTTTCTTCTGAGGAAGGGTCTCTTTTTGTATACCATTCATCTTCAGGGATGTCGCAGAGCATCTGGATAAGATTACGCATGAAACTAGGAACTTCTGCATCTTTCATGAGATGAGGACGAATAGCGTGTATGACCTCTTTGAACAACATGGTAGGGCTCCTTGTTTTCCTATTTTTCCTACGGTTTCCTAAAACATCTAATTTGAGGGAGGGGCATTTTGTATAGTAGGGATGTAAGTTAACTTCATTTTACCATTTCTTTTGCTCCCTGAAAATATATTGAAGATTGCTAATATTAGGGAAACAAAAGAGAAACTGTCTCGATGTTCACTCCCGGACGCGGGTGTGCCCAGAGCCGAGAGACGGTCTGGAAAGTTAATCACGTCAGCCTACTGGGATGGTTGGCCATAGAAGCGAGGATGCATCTTATGGTCAATTTCGACAGGCTGCCTGCGTGGATTCTCGCTTCGCATTATGCGAAGGAGATCGCGCATGGCCAATCTACAGACAAACAAACAGAAGCAGTATTACATTCCTCTGGAGCTCACTCCAGAAACCGTCATCACCGAGGAGTACAAGGATTGTGAAGTCCGCTGGTCAAAAATCGGTTGCCGGAAGGTACGTACTATCCTGATTCCAGCAACCAAAGAACAGTACTATGAATTCATGCGTCCGCTCTGGCGGGAAGATAAACGACAGCAGCGGCATGGTGCCGATGAGGTATCGGCGGACAAGGTGCGGGATGACTACGAGCTGGAGGTGCCTGATGACTTCAACTTAGAGGAAGAAGTCGTGAAGGAAGAGTTGCTGGCAGCGCTGCGCCATGAACTGGCAGCCCTGCAGGACATCGATCGGACTATCTTGATGATGCTTGCCGATGGTTCCAGCGAAGCGGCGACCGGGAAGGCCGTCGGCTTGAGCCAGAAAGCGGTGAACAAGCGCAAACATAAGCTCTATGCACTCCTAAAGGAACACCTCGAAGACTTCCGTTAAATGGGGGAAAATCCGTCTGCAAAAAAAAGTGGCCGGATTTTTTTTGAAATCGGTACTTAACGATAACGCGGTTGTCCTATTACTGGTGAAGGGCGAACGAAGAAGCTCTTCAGGAAGGAGGCAGACAGATGATTCACACACAGACACCTGAGAAACTGGCTCAGCAGCAAAAGATGAACCGGGAACTGGCGGCAGTGCTGATGGCCATCAGCACCACGACCCGCAGTATCGCCAGGAACATCCATCTCTTATCGATGCAAAGACATGTGAAAGGAGTCAATCCGTATGACAAACGATGAATTGCAGAAACTGGCAGCAGCCCTGACCGATTGCGGAAAGGCGCTGCTGAAGATTTCCGAAGCCATGGCGGTGAAAGAAGATAATCCGCCAGCTTCAGAAGCAAAATCTGAGAAGGCTGAAGAGCCGCTGACCCTGGAAGATGTCCGTAAAGTTGCTGCCGACAAGGCTCGCAAGGGATTCACAGCAGAAGTCCGCAGCCTCATCCAGAAGTATGGGGCGGACAAGCTGTCCGGCATTGATGCGGCACAGTATGAAGCGTTCCTGAAGGAGCTAGAGGTGATCGGTCATGCCGGGTAAACACGCGGTGCTGTCCGCATCTTCCTGCTACCGATGGTTGGCCTGCCCGCCGTCCGCCCAGGAATGTGCCAATTTGCCGGATACCTCCAGTGAATTCGCCCGCCAGGGAACAGATGCCCATACGCTCTGCGAATTCAAGGTGAAGACAGCTCTGGGGCAGAAGATGGAAGACCCGACGAAATCCCTGACGTACTTTGATGAGGAGATGGCGGAATGCACTGATGAATATGCGCAGTTCGTTATGGAATGTCTGGCAGCGGCCAAAGCATCCTGCAAGGACCCGCTGATTATGATTGAACAGCAGCTGGACTTTTCCAAGTGGGTTCCTGGCGGGTTCGGAACAGGCGACTGCCTCATCGTGGCCGACGATACCCTGACGGTCATCGATTACAAGAACGGCCTGGGAGTCCTGGTGGATGCCGAGAAGAATCCGCAAATGATGTGCTATGCCCTCGGCGCACTGAACTTGTTCGATGGCATCTATGATATCCGCCAGGTGTCCATGACCATCTTCCAGCCCCGCCGGGACAACGTCAGTACCTGCACCATGAGCAAGGAAGCACTGCTCCACTGGGCCGAAACGGTGCTGAAGCCCGCGGCAGAACTGGCGGACAAAGGCGAAGGGGAGTACAAGGCTGGCGACCATTGCCGTTTCTGCAAGATCAAGGCGACATGTCGCAAGAGGGCTGAATATAACCTGGAACTGGCTCAGTATGATTTTGCCGTCCCGTCCACGCTTCAGGATGAAGAAATCGAAGCCGTCCTTTCTAAGGCCGATGAACTGGTGAACTGGGCCGGAGATGTCAAAGAATACGCTTTGCAGCAGGCCCTGTCCGGCAAGCAGTGGGACGGATGGAAACTGGTCGAAGGACGGTCGAACCGCCGCTACGTAAGTGAAGAAGCAGTCGCCGCCAAAGTGGAAGACGCGGGCTTCAATCCCTATGAAAAGAAGCTGCTCGGCATCACGGCGATGACGAAACAGCTCGGCAAGAAGCGGTTCGAAGAACTGCTGTCAGATTTAGTGGAAAAGCCGCAGGGCAAGCCGGTCCTGGTGCCGGAATCGGATAAGCGTCCGGCCATGCACACCGCGGCAGATGATTTCAATGATGAAAAATAAGGAGGAACTTGTTATGTCCAAGAATTATGTCAATCCGTGCAAAGTGATTACCGGAGTCAATACCAGATGGTCTTATGCCAACGTCTGGGAACCGAAGTCCATCAATGGCGGTACGCCGAAGTACAGCGTCAGCCTGATCATCCCTAAGTCGGATACGAAGACCGTAGAAAAAATCCGCGCTGCCATCAAGGCTGCCTATGAAGAAGGCGAAAGCAAGCTCAAGGGCAATGGCCGCGTCGTACCGGCTCTCGAAGCCATCAAGACACCGCTCCGTGACGGCGACCTGGAACGCCCGGGCGATGACGCTTATAAAGACAGCTTCTTCGTCAATGCCAACTCGGCTACCAAGCCGGGCATCGTCGATGCCGACTGCCAGCATATCCTAGAACGCTCTGAAGTCTACTCCGGCGTCTATGGCCGTGCGTCCATCAACTTCTATGCCTTCAACAGCAACGGCAATAAAGGCATTGCCTGCGGACTGAACAATCTGCAGAAAATCCGTGATGGCGAACCCCTCGGCGGCAAGCCCCGTGCAGAAGATGATTTTGCTACAGCTGACGATGATGATTTCCTGGCATAAGGAGGCGCGATGATGGAAACTATGATGAGACTGATTCTGGACGGCCTGTACTGCCTGGTTGCACTGTGCGCCGGCGGGTTCTTCGTGGCCATGATTTATACGGATATCAAAAAAGACCAGCGGGATGAAGAAATGGCCCGGCACCGGGAAGAACGGGAAGAAGAATATCATCGCAAGCAGATGGAATCCTTCCGGAACAAGTAGTAGTGAATAGCAGCGGCGGGGCCTTGTGCCTCGCCGTTTTTTCGAGGTGAAGAGTATGAAAACCATCAGTATCGATATTGAAACATTCAGCGATGTCAGCCTGGTTAAATGCGGCGTGTACAAATATGCTGAATCGCCGGCCTTTGAAATTCTCCTCTTCGGATATGCCATAGATGGCGGCGAGGTGCAGGTCGTTGACCTGGCGCGGGGAGAACACATCCCGGATGATATCCTAGATGCCCTGACCGATGAATCCGTCACCAAGTGGGCGTTCAATGCCAGCTTCGAACGGGTCTGCCTGTCGCGGTATCTGCGTGACCTGGGGATGAGCCTGGACCCGTTCCATGACCATCATCCGCTTTCCCAGGACTGTGCCAGGTTCCTCAATCCGGCAGGATGGAAATGCTCCATGATTTGGTCGGCCTATATGGGCCTGCCCCTTTCCCTGGAAGGCGCAGGGGCCGTGCTGAAACTGGACAGCCAAAAGATGAAGGAAGGCAAAGAGCTGATCCGCTATTTCTGTGTTCCCTGCAAGGAAACCAAGTCGAATGGCGGCAGGACGAGGAACCTTTCTCGGCATGCACCAGATAAATGGACACTGTTCAAGTCCTACAACAAACGGGATGTGGAAGTGGAAATGGCTATCCAGGAGCGGCTGAAGAAGTATCCTGTCCCGGAACCGGTATGGGATGAATATCATCTCGACCAGGAAATCAATGACCGGGGCATCGCCATTGACCGGACACTGGCTGAAAATGCCATTGCCATAGATGCCCGCAGCCGGGACAGCCTGATGGCTGTACTGAAGGAAAAGACGGGCCTGGAGAATCCAAACTCTGTCATCCAGATGATCGGCTGGCTAGAACAGCATGGGATGAAGACGGAGTCCTTGGGCAAAAAGCAGGTACAGGAACTGCTGAAGACGGCAGAAGAACCGCTTCGCAGTGTACTGTTGCTTCGACAGAAACTGGCCAAATCTTCGGTCCGGAAATACCAGGCCATGGAGATGACGGCTTGTGAGGATGGTCGGGCTAGGGGCATGTTCCAGTTTTATGGAGCCAACCGGACCGGACGGTTTGCCGGCCGGCACATCCAGTTGCAGAATCTGCCCCAAAATCATCTGCCGGACCTATCGGAAGCCCGGGAACTGGTACGCCAGGGAAATTACGAAGCACTGGAACTCTTGTACGATTCCATCCCTGAGGTCCTTTCCCAACTGATCCGCACCGCCTTTATACCTCGGCAAGGCATGAAGTTCGTGGTATCAGATTTCTCCGCCATCGAGGCACGGGTCATTTCGTGGCTTGCCGGAGAAACATGGAAATCAGAAACCTTTGCGGCCGGCCAGGACATCTATTGCACGACAGCCAGTCAGATGTTTGGCGTACCCGTGATGAAGCATGGGATAAATGGCCACTTGAGGCAGAAAGGCAAAATCGCAGAATTGGCCTGCGGCTATGGCGGTTCTGTCGGTGCGCTGAAGGCCATGGGCGCACTGGATATGGGACTTACGGAAAACGAGCTGTATCCTTTGGTCCAGTCCTGGCGGTCGGCTAATCCACATATCGTTGATTTCTGGTGGCAAGTGGATGCCGCCGCGAAAACAGCCATCAAGGAACATATCCCCATGCGGGCTGGCTGCATCCGCTTCCTCTGCCAGAGCGGCATGCTGTTCATCCAGCTCCCAAGCGGACGGCGGCTTTCCTATGTGAAGCCCCAGATAGGCGAGAACCGCTTCGGCGGGGAATCTGTCACCTATGAGGGCATCGGCGCAACGAAGAAGTGGGAACGGCTGGAAAGCTACGGCCCGAAGTTTGTGGAAAACATCGTCCAGGGCATCAGCCGGGACATCCTCTGCTATGCCATGCAGACGTTGCGGTGCTGTGCCATCGTCGGCCATGTCCATGATGAACTGATCATCGAATGCAGCCGTGATGCCAGCGTCGATGCCATCTGCGAGCAGATGGGCCGGACACCGCCGTGGGCTGAAGGATTGTTGCTCCGGGCAGACGGATACGAATGTGAATTTTATCAGAAAGATTGAAACGGAGGTACTTAAAGCAGCGGATTCTGTCCTGTTACTGATAGAGGACGAGTTCCTCGGAAATTTTAACGAAAGGTGGAATCCGCTATGAAATTTTTAATTCCGGAAGATGAGCTTGGCGTGTTTGCTGATCAGGGAGGTGTGCCAAGGGTTGACAGCCTGTTTGTCGCTGATGTTTTTGATAAACAGCATTTCCATGTACTGCGTGATATCGCAAAAATCACTCAATCCAAATCTGGATTGAGTGAAACATTCATTGCATCCAACTTTGAGTCCAGTACATATTGTGATGCCACAGGCAGAAAACTGCCGCGTTACCTGCTGACCCGTGATGGCTTCACGATGCTGGTCATGGGCTACACAGGCCCGAAGGCGATGCACTTCAAGGAACGCTACATCCAGCGTTTCAACGAGATGGAACAATGTGTCCGGTCGCTCCTGTCTGCACGGCAGGAATTCCCGATGCTGACGGACATGATCTGCCGCCTGCATGAAAGCCCGAAGCCGTACCACTTCAGCAACGAATGTGACATGCTGAACCGCATCGTTCTCGGCATGTCTGCCAAGCAGTTCCGGCTGGCCAACGGCATCGAAAAAGGGCAGAGCATCCGGCCTTATCTGACTGCGCAGCAAATCCATGCTCTGGACCGGCTGCAGCACCTGGATTACGGCCTGCTGTATTCCTGCCCGGATTTCCAGCAGCGCAAACAGATGCTCATGACCTATTACAAGACGGAACTGGAGGGATGAGGCATGTTTTACGTAAAGGAACCGATTAACGATGCCATGGAAGTCACGATTGAAATCAGCGATGAGAATGTATTTTGCCGCTGCCCGGTTTGCGGCAGGGAAGTGATGGTGGATTTGGAGGAAGTCCTGGGCGACGGGAATGGCGACCTGTTCGATACAGCCGTCCTGTGCGAAGACTGCTCCCGGGAACTGCTGGAGGTGCGCGATGGAGATGGATCCGAAGCGTAATGCGGAACACTACCCGGACCCGACGGCTTATCAGGCCATCCGGAATGCGGAACCGGCAAGGTTCCCGTTCCGGCCACTGGTATACGTGTGTTCGCCTTATGCCGGGGATGTGGATGCCAATACAGCCAGGGCGAGGAAATACTGTCGCTATGTGACAGATCAGGGAGGTATTCCGCTGGCCCCGCATTTGTATCTGCCCCAGTTCCTGGATGAAAAGACGGAGCGGGACCTGGCCCTTTTCATGGATATCGCCCTTTTGTCCAAGTGTGCGGAACTTTGGGTGTTCGGCGATATCATCTCGGACGGGATGCAGAAAGAAATCGAGTACGCCCGGCGCAAAAGAAAGCCTGTCCGGTATATCAAGGAGGTTTAAGAATCATGGAATTTACCCTTTATACGGCTGCTCTTACGGGGGCAGAGGCCAATTGCCGTTATCCGGAACAGCGGAAAATCAGCTGTGCCGAAGACCTTGAAGCAGCGGCTGCGTTTGACCATGTCTGTGTGGCATTCAAAAATGATTACCGGAAACGGGAGAATTTTCTCTCATCCGACGTCCTGGTCATGGACTGCGATAATTCGCATACGGAAAATCCTGCTGAATGGATGACTATGGAGAAATTCCTGGTCATGATGCCGGATGTCCCGGTGGCCATTGTCCCGTCACGGAATCACATGAAGCCCAAAGATGGGAAGTGTGCCAGGCCGCGCTTCCATGTCTATTTTGAGATTCCCGAGATTACAGATGAACCGTGCTATACGGAGCTGAAGCGGGCTGTTTATCACGCATATCCTTTTTTCGACGAAGCGGCTCTGGATGCAGCCCGTTTCATCTACGGCTGCCCGGCTGAGAAGGTGCTATGGCAGGATGGGAAAATGACGATCGATCAGGTGCTGAAGGCTCGGGAAGCCGGGACACACAGCATTCCCCAGGGACAGCGCAATAATACCATGAGCCGCTTTGCCGGCCGGGTCATCAAACGGTATGGGGCAACCGAGCGGGCATACTCCATTTTCCTTGAGGAAACCGAAAAATGCGACCCGCCGCTTTCTGATGCAGAACTCAATAAAATCTGGCAGAACGCTGTGCGTTTTGGTGAACGCATTGCCAGACAGGAAGGGTACGTCAGTCCGGAACAGTACAATAACGATTTTGCCCGTCAGGGCAGCCTGAAGCCGGAAGACTACTCGGATATCGGTCAGGCCAAAGTGCTGAAGCGGGAATATGGTGATGAGCTGCGGTATACGGAAAGTACCGATTTCTTGCGGTACAACGGTATCTATTGGGCTGAATCCCATCAGGAAGCCATCGGCGCGGTGGAAGAATTCCTGGAACTGCAGCTGGCAGATGCCAGGGACCAGATGGAAGCTGGCAGAAAAGCGCTGCAGGAAATGGGCGTTGCGGCAGAACTCATCGATAAGGGCGGCCGGATGCTGGAGAAAGTCATCGAAGGCAGTCAGCAGAAAGCCTTCCAGTCCTACCAGGCGGCTTTGGCATATTATGCCTTTGTCATGAAGCGGCGGGACATGCGCTATATCATTTCGGCCCTGCAGGCCCTGAAGCCGATGCTGCTCATTCCCATCCAGGCCCTGGATGCGGATGAATTCCTGCTCAACACGCCTTCGTTTACGTATGACCTGCGGCAGGGGATGGCGGGCAGGCGGAATCATCGTCCGGAAGATTATATTACCAAATGCACCGCTGTCAATCCCGGAGAGGAAGGGGAAGCGGTCTGGCAGCAGGCCCTGGGCGAGTTCTTCACGGGCGACCAGGAGCTGATTGATTACGCCCAGGAAATCTGCGGACTCATGGCTATTGGCAAGGTGTATGTGGAAGCCCTGGTCATTGCCTATGGCGATGGACGGAACGGGAAATCTACCTACTGGAACTCCATCGCCCGGGTGCTGGGGAGCTATTGCGGCGGCATTTCGGCGGATGCCCTGACGGCGAACTGCAAGCGTAACATCAAGCCGGAAATGGCGGAACTCAAGGGCAAGCGCATGGTTATCGCGGCCGAGATGGAAGAAGGCGTCCGGCTTTCCACTTCTGTCCTGAAGCAGCTCTGCTCAACAGATGAAGTCGGCGGCGAAAAGAAATACAAGACGCCGTTTACCTTTGTACCGACCCATACGCTGGTCCTGTATACCAACCATCTGCCGCGCGTCGGAGCCAGTGATGAAGGAACATGGCGCCGGCTTATCGTCATTCCCTTCAAGGCACAGTTTGAAGGACATGGCGAAATCAAGAACTATGCGGATTATCTGGTGGAAACGGCTGGCCCCGCTATCCTGCGCTGGATCATCGAAGGGGCGGAGAAGGTCATTGCCAGCGAGTACCATCTGACCATGCCGAAATGTGTGCGGGATGCTATCCAGGAATACCGCGGGCAGAATGACTGGCTCCGTCATTTTCTGGAAGACTGCTGCGATGTGGATCCATCATGCCAGGAAAAGTCCGGGGCGCTTTATACGGCCTACCGCTTGTATTGCCAGCAGATGAATGAGTATACCCGTAGCACGACGGATTTTTATGGGGCCCTGGAGAAAGCAGGTTTCGACAGGCGCAAGCGGAAAGCCGGGTATTTTATTTATGGATTGAAACTGAAAGTCACAGATTTCCTGTGAGAGAAGGGAAGGGTGCAGGTCGGTGCAGGTCTATCCATAAACTCCCTTTAAGGCTGAAAAATAGAAAAAATGCCTTTAAGAAAAGTTTGCGGAACGACCTTCAACGACCTGCACCCCTGTAAAAAAGAGGTGATACCGATGCGGGAAAAAGAGATAGAGCATAACCTGGTGATGGAAACCAGGAAGGCAGGCGGTATGGCAGTGAAGTTTGTTTCGCCATCGTTTTCCGGCATGCCGGACCGCTTGGTCCTATTGGGTGATGGGAAGATGGGCTTCGTGGAAGTGAAAGCGCCGGGGCAGAAGCCGAGGCCGCTGCAGCTTAGGCGTCATGCCATGCTGCGGAGGCTGGGCTACCAGGTCTTCGTCCTGGATTCCATGGAGGACATCCCTGCTGTCCTAAAGGCCATCGCCCACACGCCCGATAGGAAAGGGGGCGGAAGTGCATGAAGTTCATGCCGCATGAATATCAGAAATACGCCATCGAATATATCAAGTCCCATCCCGTCACGGCCCTGTTCCTGGACATGGGACTTGGCAAGACGGTGACGACGCTGACGGCCATCCGGGACCTGATGTATGACACCTTTGAAGTACAGCGGGTGCTGGTTGTCGCTCCGCTGCGGGTGGTGAGAGACACCTGGCCGGATGAAATCAAGAAGTGGGACCACCTGAAATGTCTTGCCTGTTCCGTCGTGGTCGGCAGCGTGGCAGAACGGAGAAGAGCCTTGCAGCAGGATGCGGATATCTATATCGTGAACCGGGAGAACCTGGTATGGCTCTATCAGAACAGCCACCTGGATTTCGATATGGTTGTCCTGGACGAGCTGTCGAGCTTCAAGAACCACCAGTCGAAGCGGTTCCGGGCCATGAAGGCCCTGCGTCCCAGGGTGAAACGCATCGTCGGGCTTACAGGTACACCCAGCGGCAATGGTTTGATGGATCTCTGGGCCGAGTTCCGCATCCTGGATATGGGAAAGCGGCTGGGGAGATATATCAGCCAGTACCGGAACCTGTACTTCCAGCCGGATAAGCGCAATGGCATGGTGGTGTATTCCTACAAACCCCTGCCGGGAGCGGAAGAAGCCATCTATCACCAGATTGCCGACATCACCGTGTCCATGAAGGCGACCGATTACTTGAAAATGCCGGAGCTGGTGAGCGTAGCGAAGGAAGTCCGGTTGAGCGGTAAGGAAAAGGAACGGTATGATGAACTGAAGAAATCCCTGGTGCTGGAACTTCCAGGCGGCGAAATCACAGCCGCCAATGCTGCGTCGCTTACCTTGAAGCTTTCGCAGTTGGCGAACGGTGCCATTTATACAGATGACAAGGATGTGGTGACCATCCATGACCGGGAGCTGGATGCCATGGAAGACCTGGTGGAAAGCGCCAACGGGAAACCGGTCCTGGTGGCCTATTGGTTCAAGCACGATAAAGACCGCATCCAGAAGCGTATGGAATCCCGGGAACTGAAGGAGCCGAAGGACTTCGCCGACTGGAACGCAGGAAAGATTCCCGTGGCGCTTATCCATCCGGCCTCTGCCGGACATGGGCTGAACCTTCAGCAGGGTGGTTCCATCCTGGTCTGGTTCGGCCTGACCTGGAGCCTGGAACTGTACCAGCAGACCAACGCCCGGCTCTGGCGGCAGGGGCAGCAGAGCCGCACAGTCATCATACAGCACATCATAGCCAAGGACACGATTGATGAACGCATCCTGAAAGTCTTGGAACACAAAGACGGAACCCAGGCCGCACTGATCGAGGCGGTGAAAGCTGACCTGGGCATGACGGAAACAGGAAAAGGGGGTATACTATGAAGCAGGACTTGGAAGGAGAAGAAAAGCGTATGGAAGCCAAAGCGTACCTGGAACAGGCACGGAACATCAACATACAGATAGACAGCAAGCTGGAGCAGGTATCCGCCTTGCGGCAGCTTGCCATCAAGGCGTCATCGACACTCAGCCCGGTGCCGCCGAGCGGGACACCCAACCCGCATCGGCTGGAAGAAACCATCGCCCGCATGATGGATATGGAACAGGAAGTGGATGAAGCCATCGACGTCCTGGTCGAACTCAAGGCAGACATCATGAAGGCCATCAGCCGGGTGCCGGATGCCCGGGAACGGGTCGTCCTGGAACTCCGCTACCTGGCCTTCAAGGATTGGGCGTCCATTGCCGATGCCCTGGGGCTTCATGTCCGCCAGGTGTACCGCCTGCATGACGAAGCCTTGAAACACATCGAGATTCCTGGAGAATGTCACTGAATGTCACTAAAGCAGCACTTGATGTCACTGGCTTCCGTAAGATATACTATAATCAGCAAGAAAAGAATGAAGGACCGAGGCTTGAACGCCATCGGTCCTTTTTGATGCCGGAGATGATACGAATGCCAAGAAGACCGCAGACACCGTGCAAGTATCCGGGATGCCCAAAGCTGGTGCCGTACGGAAGGAAGTATTGTGATGAACATGAACGGCAGTGCCAGGGGGAACGGAAGAGCGCGGTGCTGCGTGGCTACGGGAGAGAATGGCAGAAAGCCAGGAAGTTCTTCCTGAAACGTCATCCCTGGTGCATCCGCTGCAAAGAGAAAGGACGGCTGGTCCCGGCAACCGTCGTGGATCATATCAAGCCGCATCGTGGCGACCCGGATTTGTTCTGGGATGAGAAGAACTGGCAGCCCTTGTGCAAGAGCTGCCATGACCATAAGACGATGACCGAAGACCGGGACATCGAGTACAAGTACTGAAAAGCAAGCGGGGCGGGGGGATGTCAATCTCTGCAGCCCTTCCGTCCATGACCGCCGCCCCCTCAAATGGGAAAAAACGCGAAATTCATAAGGGGGGATATAAGGACGGTCTTCAACCGAATATCAAGCAGCTCCAGGCTTCTGGCCCGGGGCTTTTTTATTGCCAGGGAGAAGGGAACCTTCATGAATGACTGCCAGCGCAGGCAGATTGAAACCATGCGGAAACAGGGGATGGGATACAAGGCCATCGCCCGGGAAACGAAGCTGTCACGGGACAGCGTACGGAATTATTGCCGCTGGCATCATCTAAACGGATACGGAGCCGCCATCGCCGCGGCATCCAGAAAGGAAACAGTGTATGAAGACATCGGATATGGAATGGAAAGTCCTGCCCATCGGCCAGCTGAAGCCTGCGGCATATAACCCCAGGAAGCAGCTGAAGCCCGGTGACAAGGAATATGAGAAGATCAAGCATTCCATCCAGGAGTTCGGTTATGTAGACCCCATCATCGTCAACTATGACATGACCGTCATCGGCGGGCATCAGCGCCTGACTGTGCTGAAAGAACTGGGCTATGAAGAAGTCCAGTGTGTGGTCGTCCATATCGAAGACGAACACAAGGTCAAGGCACTCAATATCGCGCTCAATAAAATCACCGGCGCCTGGAACGAACAGCTCCTGGCCGACCTCATCGTGGATTTGCAGAGCGTCGATTTCAATGTAGACCTGACGGGCTTCGAGGCACCGGAAGTGGAGCAGCTCTTTTCCAAAGTCCACAATAAGAAGGTGAAAGAAGATGATTTCGATGTGGGCGGAGAACTGGAACAGCCGGCTATGGCCAAGGCAGGGGATATCTGGCTCCTGGGGGAACACCGTGTCATCTGCGGCGATGCCACGCTGCCGGAAACCTACAAATGTTTGATGGACGGCAAGAAAGCAAATCTGGTGCTGACGGATCCTCCGTACAATGTGGATGTGGAAGAAACGGCCGGGAAAATCAAGAACGACAATATGCCGGACGATAAATTTTATCAGTTCCTGTTCAGCGCTTTCGTCAACATGGAGCAGAACATGGAACGGGATGCATCCATCTATGTGTTCCACGCCGATACGCAGGGGCTGAACTTCCGCAAGGCCTTCAAGGACGCAGGCTTCTACCTGTCCGGCTGCTGCATCTGGAAGAAGAACGCCCTGGTCCTGGGCCGCAGTCCGTACCAGTGGCAGCACGAGCCGTGCCTGTTCGGCTGGAAGCTGAACGGGAAACACCAGTGGTATTCCGACCGCAAGCAGACAACCATCTGGGAATATGACCGTCCGAAAGCCAGTAAGGAACATCCGACCATGAAGCCCGTGGCGCTCATGGCCTATCCTATACAGAACTCGTCCATGAGCCACTGCATTGTCCTGGACCCGTTCCTCGGCTCCGGCTCCACGCTCATGGCCTGCCAACAGACAGACCGCATCTGTTATGGCATCGAGCTGGACGAGAAGTTCGTCGATGTCATCGTGAAGCGGTATATCAGCGAGTGCGGGAGTGAAGGCGTGTTTATACTGCGTGGGAATGAGAAAATTACTTATGATAAAGTACAAGAATGACTTGCTATTATCGGCGTTCAGAGTGATATATGTACTAGCAAAACAAGGAGGTACATAGACCATGACAATCCAGACGAACCTGAACGACCGCAAGGAACTGGCCAGAAAACTGATTCCTTTTAACCATAACGAAAAGCTTCATTACGCCGGAGCGCCGACCTTTGCCTACGAAGGGCAGAGCTTCCGCATCCTTCGCAGCGGCGATATCGAATGTGACGATGGAAAGACAGAAGCCGCCATGATTGGTTTCCTTCAGCAGGAAGGCATCCTTCTGCAGCCGGAGCCGGCAGAAGGAACGGAAACCGAAGTGCCGCAAGAGCGGCTGCAGCAGGATGAAACGCCAGGATTGGAAGCACTGCCGCAGACGGAAACGGAGCCGGATACGATGGAAATCAAGGTTCCCCTTGATGGCATGGACGGGGCGCAGCTTCGCAATCTGGTCTTCATGCTCCATGCCCAGCAATACCTTCTGAACCGGGCTGCGGGGCATGAAAACATCCAGGTGCCGGACAGGCTGATTGAAGACCTGAAAGAGGAACCTGTGACAGACAGGACTTCATTCTTTGTGGTCTACCAGAACTACAGCAAGGAAGGGAAAGGCTTCCTGATTACTGCAGAAACAGTGACATTCTATTTGGTTGCGACAGGCAACGCCATGAAGAACCGTGCTTTGATTGAACTGACGGCCTTCATGGTCGGCGCGGCGAAAAAGGCGAAACGAATTAATCCCGTCACCCGGAAACCGGAGAATGAGAAATACTATCTGCGGATGTGGCTCCTGCGCATCGGCATGGGAACGAAAGCCAGTCACGAATCGCGCATGGCCCTGCTGAAAGGCCTGAACGGATGGAGTGCTTTCCGCACAGAAGCGGACGCCAAAGCCCACGCTGAACGGCAGAAGGAACGCCGGAACCAGAACACATAAATCCTCAATTTAATTCATAATTATTCTCAAAATGACTTGCTATTGTGTGCCTTTAGAGTGATATATAGTGTACCGAAAGAACACACGCACACATAGAAAGGACAGAGATGATTATGAAAACACTGCACTTTGGAATCGAAATGGAAATGACAGGGATTACGAGAAGCCGGGCCGCCAGCCTCATGGCCCGCTTCTTCAGAACGGAAAGCCGGCACGAAGGCGGAGCCTACGATACCTATATCGCAAGGGATGAACAGGGACGGAAATGGAAAGCCATGAACGACTCCAGCCTGATTCCCCAAAAGAAGGTGAACGGAAACATTACAGACGCTTCCAGCTTCTACCGCACGGAAGTGGTCAGTCCCATCCTTTCCTACGAAG
Source organism: Megasphaera vaginalis (ex Bordigoni et al. 2020) (assembly GCF_900240295.1). Classification (NCBI taxonomy): domain Bacteria; kingdom Bacillati; phylum Bacillota; class Negativicutes; order Veillonellales; family Veillonellaceae; genus Megasphaera; species Megasphaera vaginalis (ex Bordigoni et al. 2020). The sequence goes on along the minus strand of NZ_OEQB01000001.1, from coordinate 358,501 downwards.
ACATTCCGAAGCTGCAAGAGCTGGTACGGACGTTCCGCAAGGCCGGTGCCTTTGCCAACAAGTCCTGCGGCATCCACATCCATGTCGGGGCCGAACGGTTCACGGTAAAGACCCTGCGGAACTTGGTGAACATTATGGCGAGCAAGGAAGACATGATTTACCGCGCTCTCCAGATCAATCCCTCGCGGGAAAGCCGGTACTGCCGGAAGGCGAACACCACCTTCCTGAAGGAACTCAACCGGGAAAAGCCGGACACCCTGGACGGGATCGCCGACCTCTGGTATCAGGAAGCACCCTATGGACGGACTCACCATTACAACAGCACCCGCTATCATGGGCTGAACCTGCATGCCACCTTCACCAAGGGAACGGTTGAGTTCCGGCTTTTCAACGGGACGCTCCACGCCGGAGAAATCAAGGCATACATCCAGTTCTGCCTGGCCGTTGCTCATCAGGCCCTCACGCAGAAGAAGGCCTCGGCACGGAAGACCGAGACGGATAATGAAAAATACGCCTTCCGGTGCTGGATGCTCCGGCTCGGGCTCATCGGCGACGAATTCAAGACCTGCCGCCTCCACTTCCTTAAACACCTCACAGGCAATTCCGCATGGCGCAATGCCGCCGCTTGAAGGGGATAGCCTTCCGGGCAGCTTCGGCTGCCCTTGGGGTGGTAGAAGGGCATTCCCTTCAGAAAGGATGAGAGCTATGAATAAAAAAATCTACATTGCCTACGGCAGCAATATGAGTGAAGCGCAGATGGCGCAGCGGTGTCCCGATGCCACCCTTGCGGGGACAGGACGGGTAAATGGGTATGAGCTGCTTTTCAAAGGCTCCCTGACCGGATGCTACGCCACTATCGAGAAAAAGGCGGATGCCTTTGTTCCGGTCGTCCTCTGGCGCATTTCCGAGGCAGACGAACGGAGACTTGATGCATACGAAGGCTTTCCACGGTTCTATTACAAAAAAGAAGTGAAAGTGGAAACCGCTGACGGCACAATCCGCGGGCTGGTGTATATCATGCACGAAGATCGGCACTTCGGCATCCCGGAAGCATGGTATTACCAGAACATGGAGCGGGATTATCGCAAGTTCGGCTTTGACCTGTCCGTCCTGCGGTTGGGGCTACAGAACAGCCGGGCAAGGACGAAAGGCGCACGGGTGCGGCTGATTTCCATGGACGATGTGCAGGCGCCGCCTGCAGGTACCGAAGGCACGGTCCAGTACGTCGATGATGCCGGAACCATCCACGTGCAGTGGGACACGGGCGGCAGCCTCGGACTGGTACCCGGCGCCGATGAATGGGAATTTGTTTAATAAAATGCATAAATAACAGAAAAAATGACTTGCTATTATGTGCCTTTAGAGTGATATATATACATGACAAAGGGGACAAGCCCCAAAGAAAAAAGCGCATGAAAGCGAGGAAAAAACGATGAGAACAATCATTACACTGGATGGAAAGAAAATCAGCAAAAAAGCAGCCTGCGAAATGTTTGGAAAGGAAGACATGGACAAACGGATACGGGAAGCCAAAGAAGTCTTTTTCGAAGACCCAAATGAAGAAAGCAGCTGGTGGAGGGGAAGCGGGATGCTGACCATTGAGTTTCGGTAAACTTCCGAACAATAAGGGGCCGATAGCAGGCCCCTTTTCTCGTAGAAAAATGCATAAATAATCGAAAAATGACTTGCTATTATGTGTCTTTAGAGTGATATATATACATGACGAAGGGGGAAGCCCCAAAGAACAAGCACATGAAAGCGAGGAATTTACCATGACAAACATTTACGCACTCCGTAACCATTTCGAACTCCACGAATACAAGACAGCAATTACAAGAGCTGATTTCGAAGCCCATTTCAAAGCCACGAAGGAAAAGGTGACCTTCACTTTTGGAGGCTGGGATGGCAAAAGCTATCACGGTGAAAGCCGCACCGCAAGGGTTTACCGGACAGATATAAAAGGCTACGAAGATGTCAGGTTTATCAAAGTGGGGAAAGGGCTTCATTACATCGAGGATGCTCTCCCGATTCTTGAAGAAGCGACCGGGGAAACTCACCCGAGTGCCGAATGGCTGGTCGATGTCCTGAAAAGCGCACGATAAGGAAAAACTGAAGACGGGGCCGAAAGGCCCTGTTCCTTGTTATGAAATAAAATACATAAATATTCGAAAAATGGCTTGCTATTATGTGCCTTTAGAGTGATATATATACATGACAAAGGGGAAAGCCCCAAAGAAAAAGCACACGAAAGCGAGGAAGCTGCGATGACAAAATTTGAAAAAGACTACCATGAAATGCTGAAGGGAGCAGGGCGGTATATCCTGAAAAAACGGATGGAAGAAATCAAGGAACTGAAGAAAGAACAGCGGTCCTGCAAGAACCGTTTCCGGTTCCAGTGCATCTGCCAGACTCTCAGCCGGTTGGAATGGGAATACGAAGCCCTCGAAGGACTTTACTAGTGCATCTGGTATTTTCTTGCAGAAAAATAAGAGGAGACCGCAGTTGCGGTCTTCTCTGTCGTACAGCCCGTAAGGGCTTTTTTTTTGGGAGGTGAGTGCCATTGGCTGTACGAGGAAGGAAACCGAAACCGACAGCACTCAAGGTGCTGGAAGGAAATCCCGGCCATCGCCCGCTCAACAAAAAAGAACCGCTGCCTAAGGGACGGCTGCCCCGCTGTCCGGACTGGCTGGAAGACGATGCCAAGAAGGAATGGAAACGCCTGGGAAAAGTCCTCGCGGAGATGGGGATGCTGACCAATCTGGATATGATGGCCTTTGCCGGATACTGCCAGGCATACGCCCGGTGGAAAGGGGCCGAAGAGTTCATCACCCAGCATGGGGATATGGTGCGGACGCCGAACGGATACCTGCAGCAGGTGCCTCAGGTGTCCATCGCCCAGACGAACCTCAAAATCATGCTGAAGTTCTGTGAGCAGTTCGGCCTGACTCCGTCTGCCCGGAGCCGCATGATCGGGGAAGAAAACGGGGCAGAAACAGAAACGGATGAAATGGAACTGCTGCTAAGGGGGTGACAAGTTTGGCGTTTGTATATAAGCCGTCAGCGTTCATGCTGCCGGCTTCCCGTTATGATGAAGAAAAGGCTGACCGTGCCGTCGCTTTCATCGAGCATCTCTGTCATACCAAAGGAAAATGGGCTGGGAAGCCTTTTCTCTTATTGCCCTGGCAGGAACAGATTGTGCGTGATCTGTTCGGCATCGTCAAGGAGAACGGGAAGCGGCAGTTCCTGACGGCCTATATAGAGATACCAAAGAAGAACGGGAAGAGCGAGCTGGCTGCCGCCATCGCCCTGTACCTTCTTTATGCCGATAATGAACCGAGTGCCGAAGTGTATGGTGCAGCCTGTGACCGCAACCAGGCATCCATCGTCTTTGATGTGGCACGGCAGATGGTCGAGATGAGTCCGGCCCTGATGCGCCGTTCCAAGATACGGTCGGCCGGGAAGCGGATCATCAACTACCACAATGCCGGGTTCTACCAGGTGCTGTCGGCAGAAACAGGGACCAAGCACGGGCTTAATGTGTCCGGCCTGGTCTTTGATGAAATCCACGCCCAGCCGAACCGGAAGCTTTATGATGTCCTGACCAAAGGCTCTGGTGATGCAAGGGAGCAGCCTCTCTTTTTCATCATCACCACAGCGGGCAATGACAAGAACAGCATCTGCTACGAACTGCATACCAAGGCCCTGGACTTGATGGCGGGCCGGAAGAAGGATGCCACCTTTTATCCCGTGGTCTATGGCCTGGAACATGAGGAAGACTGGACGGATGAAGCGAACTGGTACAAGGCGAACCCGTCACTGGGCCACACCATACAGATTGACCGCGTCCGGGAAGCGTATCGGAATGCCGTCGAAAATCCGGCGGAAGAGAATGTCTTCAAGCAGCTCCGGCTCAATATCTGGACTTCGGCCAGCATCCGCTGGATACCGGAACAGGTCTACGACAAGGGGAATCTTCCCATTGACAGGGACTTCCTGCGGGGACGGATGTGCTACGGCGGGCTGGACTTGTCCAGTACGTCGGATATCACGGCCCTGGTTCTGGCTTTCCCGCCACGGAGCGATGACGAGAAATACATCCTGCTTCCTTTCTTCTGGCTGCCGGAAGACACGCTGGAACTGCGGTGCCGCCGGGACCATGTCCTATACGACGTCTGGCAGAAGCAGGGCTTCATCCAGACAACGGAAGGGAACGTCATCCATTATGGTTTCATCGAGAAGTTCATCGAACGTTTAGGAGAAACCTATAATATCCGGGAAATCGCTTACGACAGGTGGAACGCCACCCAGATGGTGCAGAACCTGGAAGACATGGGCTTTACCATGGTGCCTTTCGGCCAGGGATTCAAGGATATGTCGCCACCGTCGAAGGAGCTGTTCAAGCTCTTGATGGAAGGGAACATCCTCCATGGCGGCAATCCCGTCCTCAAATGGATGGCCGGCAACGTCGTCATGCGGCAGGATCCGGCGGGGAACATCAAGCCGGACAAAGAAAAATCCGTCGAAAAAATCGACGGAATTGTGGCGTTCATCATGGCACTGGACCGCTGCATCCGCAACGGAATAGGCAGCGGCAGTGTCTATGACGAACGGGGTGTTATTGCTTTTTGATTTTTATTACCAGGTAATTTGGCAGATGTTCATTCTGAACACCCAATCGAAAAGATACGCCATTCCCCTTAAAAGTGGAGAGATGCCTTCCTTTTTCAGGTCTACATAGCCTGTCAGGTATTTTCGTACAGATACCTTAATGTCGTCGTCCAATCTTAGGTCATGAAGTGGGTTATTGCAGTAGAACATTCCCTTTATGCCATGTATTCCCATTGTTTTCAATGTTCTCTTCATCAGTACCTTTATACCGAAGCTGCCGATAGTATCAAATACGAGGCAACCGTGGGGAAAGGCACCCTTTAGCCTCAGAATAAGTTGATGTACCTCTTTTTCTCTGAGATACATAAACACTCCGGCTGCAAACAGGAAAACTCCTTGAAATACATCAATGTATTGAGTCCAAGTATCATCATTTAAATCAGCCGCGATATTGATTTCTCGGCCAATAGGGGGAAGAAGCGAATTTCGTATGGAAATAATGTCTTTCCTGTCGATATTGTATAGATTCATTCTTCCGTTATCTCCTAAGCGAGGGGTCTGATCTAATCCGCATCCCATATTCACAACAGCCGCATCTGGATGGGAAGATAGATAGTCTTGCATCTCATAAAGAATAGCTTTGCTTCGAAGAATACCTTCTAAGGCACCAAACTTCCAAACAAAAGAACCTTTCTTTTTATTAAGCGTAGAAAAATCGTAATTCAGATGTCTGATTACGTCATCCGCATAAGGGTCTAGGAGAATGTGAGGGAAGAGTTCATTGCCAAGTTTCCTGGCATAGAGGGGAATGATTAATGTTTCTTGCACCGTATTTTTTTCAATAGTTATTCTGCCCATGAGTGCTCATTTCCTTTCTGAGATTTACTATTATGAAAATAGTTTACCAATAATAAAACGTGTTTGTAAACTATCAATTACTAGGTTAAGTATCCCTTTTTAGGAGGTTTTCATGCATATCCCATTTTTATCCAGCCTGTTCCGTACTCGGGACAAGCCTCAGAACTATTACATCAGCACGGATTTCCGTTATCTGTTCGGCCCTTCCACCAGCGGCAAGATGGTGAACGAGTTCACGGCCATGCAGACAACGGCGGTGTATGCCTGTGTCCGCATCCTGGCGGAAACCTTGGCAGCTCTGCCGCTACAGCTGTACCGTTACACGCCGGGCGGCAAGGAGCGGGTCTATGACCATCCGCTGTATCATCTGCTCCATGATGAGCCGAACCCGGAGATGACCTCGTTCATCTTCCGGGAAACGCTTATGAGCCATCTACTCATCTGGGGCAATGCCTACGCCCAGATCATCCGGGACCGCTTGGGACGGGTGCAGGGACTTTATCCGCTGCGTCCAGACAAGATGACCGTCTGCCGGGATGACCGGGGACAGATTTTCTATCTGTATACCAAGACGGGTGATGAGAATCCGAATGTCAAACCATACGGGCAGGTGGTCCTGCAGAAGGAAGAAGTGCTGCATATCCCCGGCCTTGGTTTTGACGGCCTGGTCGGCTATTCGCCTATTGCCATGGCCCGCAATGCCGTGGGCATGACCATGGCCTGCGAGGAATACGGTGCGTCTTTCTTTGCCAACGGGGCCAGTCCCAGCGGGGTACTGGAGCATCCAGGCGTTCTGAAGGACCCGGGCAGAGTCCGGGATTCCTGGAATGCTGTCTATCGGGGGACAGGCAACGCGCACAAGGTAGCCGTGCTGGAAGAAGGCATGAAGTACCAGCAGATCGGCATCCCGCCGGAAGAAGCACAGTTCCTGGAAACGCGGAAGTTCCAGCTCGATGAGATTGCCCGGCTCTACCGCATCCCGCCACACATGATTGGCGACCTGGAGAAAAGTTCCTTTAATAACATCGAGCAACAGTCCATGGAATTTGTGAAATACACTCTGGACCCATGGGTTATCCGCTGGGAGCAGGCCATGCAGAAAGCCCTGTTCCTGCCGGAAGAGAAAAAGCAGTATTTCCTGAAGTTCAACGTGAACGGCCTCTTGCGCGGCGACTACGAGAGCCGCATGACCGGGTACAGCATCGGTCGGCAGAACGGCTGGCTGTCCGCCAACGATATCCGGGAGATGGAAGACATGAACCCTGTGCCGGATGAGGAAGGCGGCAACCTGTACCTGGTGAACGGCAGCATGACCAAGCTCAAGGACGCCGGGGCCTTTGCCCAGAAGGGAGAAACGAATGAAACATAAATTTTGGAGATGGGTGACAAATGTTGCCCACGATGCCTTTGGCAGCGAACGGACGCTGTACCTGGACGGACAGATTTCGGACGAGACCTGGTGGGGCGATGAAGTGACCCCGAAGGCGTTCAAGGATGAACTGAACGCGGGTAGCGGCGATATCACCCTCTGGATCAACAGCCCGGGCGGTGACTGTTTTGCCGCTGCCCAGATTTATAACATGCTCATGGATTATCCTGGGAACGTCACCGTCAAGATTGACGGCCTGGCGGCTTCAGCGGCTTCCGTCATCGCCATGGCCGGAACGAAGGTCTGCATGTCGCCGGTGGCCATCCTGATGATCCACAATCCGGCGACCATGGCTTACGGGGACAAGGCTGAGATGGAAAAGACCATCGGCATGCTGAGCGAGGTCAAGGAAAGCATCATCAATGCCTATGAAATCAAGAGCGGCCTGGCCCGCACGAAGATTGCTCATATGATGGATGACGAGACCTGGCTCAATGCCCGCAAAGCCGTGGAACTGGGCTTTGCCGATGAAATCCTGTTTGACCAGGAAGACGGGGAACAGCAGCCGGAAGCCATGCTGTACAGTCCGGTCACGGTGACGAATTCCTTTGTACAGAAACTGAAACCCAAGAAACCCTTGCAGAAAGTGCCAGCCGCAAATCTCGAAAAGCGGCTGGCATTGCTCATTCATTGACAGGAGGACAAGCATAATGGATACGATTTTAGCACTGCGCGAGAAGCGCAAGAACCTCTGGGATGCGGCGAAAGCCTTCCTGGATACGGCCCGCGATGAGAACGGCATGGTATCGGCAGAGGACGCGGCCCGGTACGACAAGATGGAAGCGGATGTAGTGAACCTGGGCAAGGAAATCGACCGCCTGGAACGCCAGCAGCAGCTCGATGCCCAGCTGGCCCAGCCGACATCTTCTCCCATCACGGAACAGCCCGGTGCCAGGGACCAGGTGCCGGAAAAGAAAGGCCGTGCATCCATGGCTTACCAGAAAGCCTTCTGGGACAGCATCCGCCATAAGAACTTCATCGATGTACAGAACGCCCTGAGCGTGGGCACGGATGCCGATGGCGGCTACCTGGTGCCGGATGAATTCGAACATCAGCTCATCGACAAGCTTCAGGAAGAGAACTTCTTCCGCAGCCTGGCGACGGTCATCCATACCAGCGGCGACCGCAAGATTCCCGTCGTGACGGGACATGGCGAAGCATCCTGGATGGAAGAGAATGGCCTCTACCCGGATAGCCAGGATACCTTCGGCCAGCAGTCCATCGGGGCGTACAAGCTGGGGACGGCTATCCGTGTGTCGGAAGAACTCCTGAATGACAGCGTCTTCGACCTGGAAAGCTATATCGCCGGCGAATTCGCCCGCCGTATCGGCACGAAGGAAGAAGAAGCCTTCCTCATCGGCGATGGGAGGAACAAGCCGACCGGTGTATTTCCGTCTGCGGAATTGGGCGTGACGGCCAATGGCGCATCTATTACCTTTGATGATGTCATCGACCTGTATCATTCCCTGCGTATCCCGTACCGCCGCAAGGCCGTATGGCTTCTGAACGACGCTACAATCAAGGCCCTGCGCAAAATCAAAGACAACAACGGCAACTACATCTGGCAGCCGTCCGTCACGGCCGGGACACCGGATACCATCCTGAACCGTCCCTGCTACAGCACATCCTTTGCCCCGGAACTGGCGGCCGGCAACCGTCCCATGCTCTTCGGCGATTTCAGCTACTACTGGATTGCCGACCGGGAATACCGCTCCTTCAAGCGTCTCAACGAACTGTATGCCGCCAACGGCCAGATTGGCTTCCTCGCAAGCCAGCGCGTCGATGGCATGCTGATGCTGAAGGAATCGGTCAAGGCCCTAGAGATGAAGGCGAAGGGATAAGCCATGCTGGTCAGCCTGGAAGAAGCCAGGGAATATCTGCGGATTGATGAGGGTGATACGTCCAATGATGACGTCATCTTGTCTTCCCTGGAAACGGCCCAGGCCTTGTGCCTGGACCTGGCCCGCTGCGAGGAAGCGGATGCCGAAGAGAATCCCGTCGTGTTCCATGAAGCCATCCTATATGCCGCCGCCTTTTTGTACGAGCATCGGGAAGAAGCCGATTATTCCGGTCTGCTGAAGCGGCTGCGGTGGCTGCTGTTCGGGGTGCGGCGGAGCTGTTTTTGAAAGGGGGATGCCCATGAAGACCGGGCTTTTGAACAAACGGATTGAAATCCTGGGGAAGCAGGCGGCAACGGATGCATACGGCTTCGACACCCAGACCGACGTCGTGGTGTACCGCTGCTGGGCATCCATCGAGCCTGCCTGGGGCAAAGTGTTCTATGAGATAGAACGCAAGGCGGACACGGAGTACAGCAAGATTACCATCCGCTGGCGACCGGGCGTTACTCACGACATGAAGGTGAAGTACCAGAATCACCTGTACGACATCGACACCATCGTGGACCCGTACATGCGCCACGAAGCCCTGGAACTGTACTGCACGGAAGAAGTGAGGGGGACGGACAATGAGCGGAAGTGACTTTGAGGTCAAAGGATTGGATGACCTTTCGGAAAAACTGCTTTCTGTCATTGAAGAGTTTCCCGGCACTGCTGAAAAGGGCCTGGTGACGATTGGCAACAAGCTCAGGAAGGAGTGCGTGAAGAACACGCCGGAAGGCAGCACGGGCAAGCTGAAGAAAGGCTGGAAGCACAAGGTGGAAGGCTATAACGGCTCGGAGCTGACCTATGAACTGGTCAACCGGCACCCGGTCCATCACCTGCTCAATAACGGCCATGTCAAGAAAACGCCGGGCGGCAGGACCGTTGGCTATTATGAAGGCCAGCATTATACGGAGAAATCCGTCAAGGCCTTTGAAGCCCGGGAATTGCAGCTGGGCCTGGAGAAACTGGCGAAGAAGCTCCTGAAGAAAGCAGGCGGCACATGATCCATGACATCGACATCCTGCAGGTCATACAGCAGAAGCTGAAGGAACGGTTCCCGTATCCCGTGTATCTGCAGGAAGTGAAGGAAGGGTTCCGTCCGCCAGCGTTTTTCCTGAAGACGATGACGGTGGCTTCGCCCCAGAGCTGCAAGGAAGTGTACCGGGATACGGATATGTACATCACCTATATACCGCAGAAGCAGACGGCCAGCGCATCCATCTATGAAGTGCTGGCTGCTGCAGAAGACCTGTTCCGTGACGGGATTGCCGTCCAGGACAGGTTTTTTGCTGTCCGCTCGATGAACGAGGAACTCATCGGTGCCGACAACGACGGCGGCCGGCTGACGCTGACCGTCCAGTACTATGATTCTGCCGATGAAACGGAAGCAGCCGAACGGATGAAAGTGCTGCATCAGCGGTATCGGGGAAAGGAGACAACGAAATATGAAAATGCCATCCATTAATGTCGTGTTCAAGGAAAAAGGTATCAGTGCCATCGAGCGCAGTGAGCGCGGCATTGTCCTCATGATCCTGAAGGAAGAGACCCTGCCTTCGGTGACGGAAGTGAATCTGTATACGGCAGATGACATCCCCAAGGAACTGTCCGACAGCAACCGGGAGCAGCTGGAACTGGCGCTCCGGGGCTATGTGAACAGCCCGAAGAAGGTCATCGCCGAAATCATCAGCAGTGAAGCCGAGGACTATACGGATATCCTGAAGGTCATCGAGAACAAGCGCTTCGACTACCTGGTCATCCCGGACATCGGAACGTCGCACATCGATACCATCGCCACCTGGGTCAAAGGGATGCGTACCAATAAAGACAAGATGATCAAGGCCGTCCTGCCAGACTGTACGGCGGATACGGAAGGGGTCATCAACTTCGTCAACAAGACCATCCGCACGAAGAGCAAGACCTATACGACGGCCCAGTACTGCAGCCGCATTGCCGGCATCATCGCCGGGACGCCCATGACGATTTCCTGCACCTACGCGCCGCTGTCGGAAGTCATCGGCTGCGATGTGTGGACGAAAGAGGAAATGGACACCATGGCCGGAGCAGGGAAGCTGTTCTTCTTCTTTGACGGTGAAAAGGTGAAACTGGCCCGGGGCATCAACTCCCTGGTGACCACCGTCCAGGACAAGGGGACGAGCTTCCAGAAAATCAAGCTCGTGGACCTGATGGACATGATGCACGATGACATCCGCACGACGGCCCAGGACCATTACCTCGGGAAGTACGCCAACAGCTATGCGAACCGCTGCCTCCTGGTGACGGCCATCCAGGGATATCTTGACCAGCTGGCCCAGGAAGGGCTGCTGGAACAGGACCAGAACACAGCCTATATCGATGTGGAATCCACGAAGATATGGCTGGAATCCAACGGCAAATACACCAAGGCGGAACTGGCAGACATGTCCGATATGGACATAAAGCTGGCCAATATCGGCAGCAATGTGTTCATCGCCGTCAAGGCATCGCTGCTGGATGCCATGGAAGACGTGACGATTACCATCAATATCTGAGGAGGTGAAGCCGGATGAACAGTATGGAAGCCAAACGGGTCATGAACGGCAAGTATGCTGACCTGTATATCGACGGCGACCTCATGGCCGAAGCAACGGCGTTTAAGGCCGAGGTCACACTGACCAAGGAAGAAGTGAAGATGCTCCGCCATGTAGGCAAGGGCTACAAGGTCACAGGCTACGACTGCAAAGGCCAGCTGAAGCTGCATAAGGTGTCGAGCTACATGGTTCGGAAGATGAACGACAACATCAAGGCGGGCAGGCAGACTGTCGTGACCATCGTCTCTGTTCTGGATGACAAGGATGCCATCGGCAGCGAGCGCATCGTCATCAAGGACGCGACCTTTGACAGCCTGATCCTGGCTGACTGGGAAGTGGACAAGATGGGCGAAGAAAGCTACAGCTTCACCTTCTCGGACTGGGACCTCTTGGATTTAGCATAAGGAGAACAAGCAGATGAATATGGTAGACCGACTGCTGAAAGCAGATGTAGTGAACAAGCTGGCCGAACGGCCTGAAAAGAAAGTGAAGATGGAACGGCTCTCGAAGCTGTTCGGGTTCGATTTCGTCATCACGCTCCGTGCCATCGACCCGGAACGGTATGCCGATATCCAGAAGATGGCTGTAGATTTCACTAATGGCAATGCCGATAATGTAGACATTTACCAGATGCAGACCCAGACACTCCTGGCGGGGATTGCCGACCCTGATTTCAAAAACAAGGAATTGCTGGAAAAATTCGGGGCAACCCTTCCGGCGGATATTATCCGTAAACTGTTTCTGGCAGGTGAGATTGCCGATCTTACGGCACAGATTACGGAACTCAACGGCTATACGACCCAGGAAAAGGCGGACAAAGCCGTAAAAAACTGATTCGGACCGATGGCGAAGTGCAGGCGATGTACTTTCTGTTCCGGGAGCATCACCTGCTGCCGTCAGCTGTCATGAAACTAGGATACGGTGAACGGCAGGTGTTGTACGCTTTTGTTCGGTATGAGATGGAAGAACGCAATAAAAAAGTATCTTCAGCATTATCGGATTAACTGCTGAAAATACGGCTATCTGGCATAAAGTCATAAGGTAGGCTCAATCCACTTAGATATTTCATAGACGAAGTCGCTTTTTTTCTTGCATTGTGGGTGGCCGACACGTAGTACATGAAAGGTTTGATTGCCCAGCGTGGAAATGGCTTCCTGCCAGGGCATTTTTCTTTTCCCAATATCTTTAAAACCGTTGTAATGAATATTATAACGGTCAAAGACGTTAGGGATGTAATCGTCATAATACCAAGATGTATAAAAAATGACATGAGTAGGATGTATTACCTTTAATTCCTGCTGAAGGACTTTTAGGTTTAGGATACAGTTGGATTTTACAAAATCTGAGGTAGTATCCTTTCCTCCGGAATTGTTGCATTTGACAATATTGGTAAACACGATGTGTTCTATGGAATCGTCACCGAATATTCTCAGAGTGATAGCACGAGTATAGCTCCAGTATGGCCAGCTTTTGTTCCACAGAGATTCACGGGTATTTTGAAAGGGATTGCGGAAGCCGTCTTCAATCGTGCCGGGATTGTTTCTGGCATTTTTACCGACAAATAGAATTCTCTTGGAAGTTTTATTAAAATCGGAACCTACGCACCAACAGCCAATCGGCAAGGATAACATCTCTTTCTTATGGCATTCTTCACAGATTTTGCAAGTACCAAGCTCCATATGGTGATATCGTTCAGCTAATCTTTTTTCTGTTTCATTGAAATAGCGCATTGGAATTTCTCCGTAAAGATAGATTTCTTTTATCTTACTATATTTTTATAGCTGTAACAACATTGAGAGGTGATACCTATTGGCCAATAACGTCATCGATGCTGTTATCCGTTTGCGGGATTTGTTCACACCGACGGTGCGGAGCGTCAATGCCAGCCTGGGAACCATGAAGACCCAGATGGCGTCGGCAAAACAATCGGTCAGCGGCTTGTCAGATAAGCTGACAGAACATGAACGGATACAGAAACGGACGGCGAAAAGCATCGAACAGACGGGTGGCAAGATTTCTGGCTTGTCAGATAAATTCGCATTGCTGTCTGCGCCTATTTTAGCGGCTGCCACGGCGGGCTTTAAACTGAACAGTGATTTTACCAATGGCCTGGCTAAAGTGTCTACCCTGGTAGATACGACGGTGGTGTCCATGGACAAGATTAAAGAGGAAATCCGAAGCGTCAGTGATGAAACTGGAGCAGGTGTGGCTGACCTTTCGGAATCTGTTTACCAGGCCATTTCTGCGGGGGTCGATGCTGGCCATGCCGTAGGCTTCGTCAGAGATATGACCATCGCCGCCAAGGCCGGGTTCACAGATACGACGACTGCCGTAAACGGTGTCACGACCGTCCTCAATGCCTATGGGAAATCGGCAGAAGAAGCCACGGCGGTGACGGACCAGATGCTCCTGGCACAGAACTTCGGCAAGACATCCTTTGGCGAGATGGCCCAGTCCATGGGCAACGTCATCCCCATTGCGGCACAGCTCAATGTCAGCACCCAGGAACTGTTCGGTTCCATTGCTGTCCTGACCAAGAACGGCATCCGGACCAGCGAGGCCATTACAGGACTCAAGGCGGCCTACAGCAACATCCTGAAGCCTTCTTCTGAAGCGGCGAAACTGGCATCTTCTCTGGGTCTGGAATTCAATGCAGCCCATTTGCAGAGCGTAGGATGGGTGAAGTTTCTGGATGAAGTGAAGCGGGCTACAGGCGGCGATGCCGAACAGATGGCCCAGCTCTTTGGTTCCGTAGAAGGATTGAACAGCATCCTGGTCCTGACGGGCAAGGGCGCCGGGGATTTCGACAAGGTCATGGACCAGATGGCCCAGTCTGCCGGCATGACGCGGGAAGCCTATGAAAAGATGTTGACGCCGTCTGAACAGATGCAGATTGCCATGAACCAGCTGAAGAACGCCGGGATGGATCTCGCCGTTTCTTTTACGCCGTACTTTAAAGCAATGTCCCTGCGGGTGAAGGAACTGGCGGCCTGGTTCCGGTCACTGACGCCGGAGCAGAAAGCCCTCATCGGGCAGATTGCTTTCGGTATTGTGACCTTCCAGATATTCGGCTCTACCCTGGGCCGGGTGCTGACGATAGGCGGACGGGCCTTCGGGACGTTTAGCTCCATCGCTGCGGGCATCAGCAAGGCCGGGAGCGTATCGAAGTATCTGGCTGCCCAGTTCAAGGGCCTCATCACTGTGGCAAGAGGCATCGCCATCGTTGCCAAAGGCATGGGCAGTACGTTCCTGACAGTGGGCAGGCTGATGGTTACGGTCATCCGGGCAGTTGGCGCAGCAGCGATGGCCAATCCAATCCTGATTGTCATCGCTGCCGTCATCGCAGGGCTGTATCTCCTCTGGAGCAACTGGGATACGGTTTTGCAGTATATCGAACAGGCCATCCAGGCGGTGTCGGATGCCGTGGATGCCGGGATGCAATGGATTGCTTCGGCCTGGGACGGGGCCATGAACGGCATCAGCGAGACGGCTTCCAGCATCTGGGAAAGCATCAAGGATACTTTCCGGAGCGGCGTGAACTGGGTCATTGACCAGGTTAACGGACTCATTGCCAGTATCAACGGCCTGTCCATCGACATCCCGTCTCTGACGGGCGGGGCGCTGACTCATGTGGGATTCAATATTGAACCCATCAGCCACTTTGCCGGAGGCGTCGAGAACTTTGGCGGCGGCTTTGCGGTCATCAACGAAGACCGCCGGGGCGAGCTGGTCCACCTGCCAAACGGTAGTACCGTGGTCCCGCATGATGAAAGCATTCGGCAGGCCATGAACGCAGGCAGCCACTCTATTACCATCCGCATCGATACGATGAACGTCCGCAGCGAGCAGGACATCGATGCTGTAGCCGGCAAGCTGGTAGAAAAAATCCGGCTGTACGGCATGAACCGCATGAAAGGAGCGACCATCTGATGGCCTCATTCTTAGAATCCATCCTGAACGCCATCGGGCAGGCATCACAGAATCTGACGATTTCCCTGGCCGCAGGCAGCTCTGTCGTGACCTTTCCCGTGCTTCCTTCGGAACTGATGGTTTCCGTCAATATGAACCATGGTACGGTGAACATCAACAACTACGGGGAGTATCTCATGAAAGGCAGGACCGGGCTGAAGTCCCTGACACTGGCGGGATTTTTCCCGGCCCAGGATTATCCCTTTGCCGTGATGACGCTGTCGCCTTATACCTATATCGCCGAACTGGAAGCCATGCGTACAGGCGGCGAGGCCTGCCAGCTCACGGTATCGGACACGCCTATTTCCATGCCCTGCCTGATCCGCTCCTTCAAGTTCGGGGAAAAGGACGGCAGCGGCGATGTGTATTATGAACTGGCGCTGACGGAATACCGCTATGTCACAGCGGCGGAAACAGGGAAAACGGATCCGGCAACGGGGCTGAAGAAACGCCCTGAGTCGTTCTGGCAGAAGCTGAAGAAGAATATCACCTATTATCCGGGCGACAGCATCGGCAACGTCGTGGGCCGGGCCGTCGGAAAATCGGTCACGCTCAATAAGGAGCAGTTCTCCAAGTTCCAGGTCTACCGCAGCATCATCCGAAACGGCGGCCTGAAAACGGGTGACATCATCCGGCTGACGACCATGAACCTGAAAAGGAATGATGAAAATGTTCCAGTTGGCAAAGATAAATAAGGCAGATACGGAAAACCAGCAAGCAGATAAGCCGCAGAACACGGACTTGTCTGCTTACGTCCTTTCCTATACCTGGTCGGGCGATGTGGAGCAGGCCGGGAGAAAACTGGAATTTGACATCGCCTATACCACGAAAGACAAGGACTGGACGAATGCCGTTCTGGAGCTGGGCGATGAAGTGTGTTTTTCCTATACCGATGAGGTCACGCAGGAGATGTTCCCCATTTTCCAGGGGCGCATCTTTTCCCGGAGCCGGGACAGCGAGTCCTATGCCATGCGCTTTGTGGCCTTTGACAATATCATCTATCTGGCCAAATCTCGTATTACCCGGAAGTACGCCAATGTGACCGTGGCGGATGCCATCCGGCAGACCATCCATGACTTTTCCATCGAAGCCGGGACGATGCCGGACCTTTCTGTGGTGTGCAGTTTCATCGCCGATGACATCTCAGCAACCGATGCCATCAAGCAGGCGCTGTCTTACCAGTCGGCACAGGATGGCAAGGGCTATCACATCTACATGACAGACGGGAAGCTGAATGTGGTCTGCACTAATGATCAGGTGGTGGAGGACTTCCTCATCAGCGATGAAACGAATCTCACCGGGGCATCCGTGTCCGAGTCTATCGAAGACATGGTATCCAAGGTGGTCGTCGTGGACAGTGCAGGCCAGACGAAAGGCGAGATGCCGAATACTACAGATATAGAAAAATTTGGCATCATACAGGCCATCTGCAAGGCAGACCCCAAGCAGGACGATGCCTCGCAGGCCCGGGCCATGCTGAAGACCGTCGCCCATGACATGGCTGTCAAGGCGCTCGGCCATATCCAGTGCATCGCCGGCTTTTCCGTGGACATCCAGGAAGAACAGCTCAAAGGGCGGTTCTTCATCAAATCGGACAGCCATCGGATTGAGGGGAACAGGCACACCATGGATCTGCATCTGGTCTTCCATAAACTGCTGGATGAACAGAAGCAGGCACTGGACAGTGCATCGTACAACACCAACCCGGATTACGTGCCGCCAGCAGCAGCCGCTTCGGGCAGCAAGAGCGGGGGCGTCCATGAGCGGGAATGCTGCCGGAGGCGATGTGGTGGATTCGTGCATGGAGAATTTTGATGGCACCGTTTCGCCTTATGGCTCCAATGGCTGCGTGGACCGGGCGACGGTTGCTGCAGCTGGTTATTCGCCCTTTGCTGCCCGGGAATACAACAACAACGTTAAAGGCTGCGACCAGCTCCGGGCCGATGCCGAAGCCCAGGGACTAGCGATTCCCTACGACCCGGCACAGCTGGAGAAAGGCGACATCATCATGTACAACCGCTACAGCAAGCCGGACCCGAACTGGCATGTCGTGGTCTATGACGGCAACGGCGGATGCTGGGGCAACAGCTCCAATGTGTACGGCTGTTTCCATCATTACGAAGGGAACATCGATATGGGGCGTGACTATTATCCGGCGACCCTCATCAAGACATCGAGGGGGTGACGGGAAATGCAGAAAAATCCATATATCAGCCTGCTGAACCTCATGGAGCAGGTATCGAGGAGCAGCAACAGCCCGTCCATCCAGATTGGCGAGATACTCCAATCCCCGCCGGACATCCAGGTGAAATACAATGGCATCGTCCTGACCAAAGAGGAGCTGTGGATTTCCCATTACCTCCTGGCAGGCTATGGCAGGACAGCCCGGGGCCATCTGGTATCGGCTACGCAGAACCGGGCAGGCGGCAGCGGGGATGCGGCCTACCAGTCGCATAACCACGATATCCATAACGACTACACCGATTCAGTGATTACCACGGATACCTTGAAGCCGGGCATGAAAGTCGCCATTATGCCCATGCTGGTGAACGGGAAAATCCAGCAGTATGTGATTTTAGATGAGATTGTGAGGTTGGACGGATATGGCTGATCCTTTTGTGGCCTTGGCATCCGGAGCGGATGCCAGCGTCAGAGAAACATTGCCGCTCCTTTCGGAATACGGTTATGACTTCGAGAAGCATCGGTTTCGCTATGACGAGAACGGCAATAACATCACCGTGACGGAAGATGAAGCCCTCAAGGTGTGGATTTATAAAGCCCTGATGACGGAACGGTACCGGTATCTGGCCTACCATGATGAATACGGCATTACCATTGAACCCTATCAGGGAACGATGCCCAACAGCGTCTATACGGCAGACCAGATCTGCCAGAACATCCGGGAAGGGCTGGTCGTCAATCCCTATATTGCCCGGATCAACCGGGTGGATGTGGAAAAGCGGGAGAAAGATGATTTGTTCATTCTAGTGGATGTGACATCCATTTACAGCGATGAAAGCATTACGGTTGCCGCAGAAAGGAGTCTTGCATGAGCGATTTGTTCGATGCCCAGACAAAAGATCAGATTGAGAGCCGCATGGTGCAGACCCTGCATACGCTGACCGATACGGACAAGACGGCTATCGAGGGTTCGTTTGCCCGGGATATGATTGATACCAATGCCGTGGAATTTGAGAACAGCTATGCCGAGATGGCCATGCTCCGGGACGCGGCGTTTGCCGAGACTGCCTGGGGCGATTATCTGACGCTCCGGGCCGAGGAATTCGGCATCCAGCGGAAACAGGCGGTGAAGACCAATGGCAAGGTGACGGTCACCGGGCAGTCCGGGGCCTACATCATACGCGGCAGCTTGTTCCAGACCAAAGACGGGCTGCGCTTCTATACGACAGAATCTGCTACGATCCCGGCGGATGGAACGGAAGCAGACATTGCTGTCCAGGCCGCAGATACAGGGGTGAAAGGGAATGTGGCACCGGGGACGATTACGGAAATTCCTTATTCCATCCCCAATGTGTACAGCGTGACCAACCCGGAGAAATGCACGGACGGAGCCGATGAAGAATCCGATGCGGCCCTCCTGGCACGGCTCCTGTTCCGGGTCCGCCAGCCCATCACGTCCGGCAACGCCAACCACTACCGCTCCTGGGCCATGTCCGTGGACGGGGTGGGCAACTGCAAGGTCATCCCGCTCTGGAACGGGAACGGTACGGTGAAAGTCATCATTGTGACGGCAGAGAATGAATCGGCTTCCAGCGAGCTGATCCAGAAAGTGTCCCGGTACATCGAATCTCAGCGGCCCATCGGGGCTACCGTGACTGTGGTATCTCCGGCACCCGTATCTGTGGATATTACGGCAGAAGTGTACGGCACCGTCAATGCCGATGCGGTGACAGATGCTGTGTCTGCTTATTTCAAGAATACGGGTTTTAGCCTGTCCTATGTCAGCCTGGCCCAGATTGGCCGGCTCATCCTGAGTGTGAATGGGATTACAGACTACCGGAACCTGAAACTCGGCGGCAAGGCGGAGAATATCCGCCTGACCAATGAGCAGATCCCCGTAGTCGGGAAGGTGGTGCTGAACCTTGTCAGCGAATGAGTGGATGAGACAGCAGCCCATTAATGTGCTGGACTATCTGCCGAAATTCCTGGGGAAAGACCCGATGTTCAAAAAGATGGCGGATACCTGCAGCACGGAGCATAACCGACTGCGGCTGGCTCTGCAGGACCTAGCAGACAACTTCTTCGTGAACACAGCCACCTGGGCGCTGCCTCTTTATGAATCGTTCCTTGGCATCAAGACCGGTGACGGGGCTACCGACGAATTCCGCAGGCAGCGGATTCTCTTTAAGCTGCAGCATGTGGATGTATCCACGGTGGATTTCATGAACTCCATCGTGAACCTGTACAGTGTCGGCCACATCGAGGAAGTGAACGAAGAATATTATTTCAAAGTGTACTGCATTATGAATGACAAGGATACCGGAACGCTCTCGAAGCTGATTGCCCAGCTCGATATCTACAAGCCGGCCCATCTGGGCTATGCCATCTATCTTGGCTATTCCTGGAACGGGAAGATCCATTGGGATGGCGAGGCGACGTTCTCGACAGCGACGATTGTATCCGGGAAAGGAGTGACGGCAAGTGGCTGAGTATATCAAGGAGAAGTGGTCGGCAGATTTTCCGGACCGGGCCGGGCAGGAAGTCCGGCCAACAGAAGCCGTAGAAAATACGCTGGATTATGATGTGCTTTTTCCCCAGTATCTTTCGGAAGACCCGGTCGTCTTCAATCAGCAGAACAGGACCGTGTCCCAGCTGGTCAGCAATGATGCACGGCTCTATGAGCGGATTTCTGCTACGGCAGCCGACATCAATGCCCATCTGACCGATGCCAAGGCCCATGCCAGCGGCATCAGCGGCAATGCGGCCAGTGCTTCGAAGCTGCAGACGGGGCGGAAAATCCACCGGGTGCTGTTTGACGGCACGAGGGATATCCCCCTGCCGGATTTCAGTGGCTGCGGCGAAAAGACAGCAGGCCAGAGCGGCATGGTCCCGTCACCGTCTGCGGGGAAGCTGAATACGGTCCTGCACAGCAACGGCAGCTGGGGCAAGGTCACTTATGCGGATATGGACGAAGAGGCTGTGGCAAAAATCCAGGCTTGCCCGTTCCCTGTCAATGCCATCTACATTTCTACGGACGGGAAGAATCCCGCAACGTATTGGCCGGGTACGACCTGGGTGGCCTTCGCCATGGGGCGGTGCCTGATCGGAGCCGGGGCAGCAGACAGCGGGACAATGTACAAGGCCGGGGACAAGCTGGGCGAAGAGAAGCACACCAATACCCTGGCGGAAATACCGATTCACAAGCACAGTGGTTCAACGGCTAAAAGTGGTGGACATAATCATAACCGAGGGGACATGGAAATCTGGGGGAACTTTGGGGGAGATGATGCCGTGCGTGGCCAACAGGGGTTACCTGCGCCGGGGGGCTCCTTTTATCCAGGCGGAATTGCCAGATATGATGCTAAATCTGGATATGATGGCGATGAAGATGGCGTCGTAGTAGAATTTCGTGCTTCCCGCACCTGGTCTGGGAATACGTCATGGAATGGAGAACATGCGCATACCTTTGATACAGGAAATGCCGGGGGCGGTACAGCCCACAACAATATGCAGCCGTCTATTGTCGTGTACATATTTCAGCGGACGGGATAGGAGGTGAGAAATATGGCTGAATGGTTACAGATGGCCGCATCTCTGGTATCGGTCCTGATGCTCTGCGGCGTTATCTTCAATTTCAGCGTCATCAAGCCCTTAAATCAATCAGTACGGAGCCTGCAGGAGTGCATTGATCATCTGCGCAGGCAACTATCCGATACGGAATCCAAACGGCAGCAGATGGCAGAGCGGTTGTCCCGGGTGGAAGAAGCTACGGGGCACGTACAGCATCGCCTGGATGTGATTGAGCAACGGCAGAATGAGTAGGAGGTGATAGAATGGGTTTTTCGGTCATTCAAAACCGGCTCTTTTTGACAAGAGGGGATTCTGCTGAAATCACGCTGATTATTCGGGACCGGGTGACAGGTGCCATCTTTATCCCAGGTCCGGATGATCAGCTTACTTTTACCGTTAAGCGGGAACTTTCAGATGAAAAGACAGTGATAGAAAAGCATCTGGATAGTGGTATTCTGCGCCGAGAAAATGACTGTGTTCTGATCCTGATACCAGAAGATACAGCACAGCTTCCATTTGAAACCTATTGGTATGATGTAGAATTGGTGCTGGACTCTGGGTATACAGATACGATCATTCCACCCAGTCCCTTTATTATAACGGGAGAGGTAACGACCCATGGATAAGTATAAAGGCACTATAAAGGGAATAAGTACTCTGCAAGGGATTCTATCCATGCCGGTGGTACCTTCCAGAAATTATCAAAAGAAGGTGGTCATTCCTAATAAAGAGAAACAAATCATCCGACCAGATGCAGGCTACGATGCCTTGCAGCGGGTTACGGTAGCTGCCATTCCGTCGAACTATGGCAGAATTAGCTTCAATGGATATGAGTTAAAGGTTGAGTAAAGGAGA
The DNA here is from genome assembly GCF_900240295.1 of Megasphaera vaginalis (ex Bordigoni et al. 2020). Taxonomy (NCBI): domain Bacteria; kingdom Bacillati; phylum Bacillota; class Negativicutes; order Veillonellales; family Veillonellaceae; genus Megasphaera; species Megasphaera vaginalis (ex Bordigoni et al. 2020). The sequence goes on along the minus strand of NZ_OEQB01000001.1, from coordinate 336,581 downwards.
ATAACATCATGGCGAAAAATGTAAAAATCAATTCCGTAGTGTATGCAGAAGTCCCTCAAGTTTCGATTCCACTAGCAGAAGGAGAGGGAGCTGCCACTTTTTATGATACAACGGGGGCGACTGCAGTATCTGCGGATATCCTGAATGGGAAAACTGCATTCTTGGGAACCGGTTCAGTGACAGGCGCTATGCCAGATAATGGGGCTGTCAGTGGCAGTATTGGCAAGGTGGACGGTTCGTATACTATCCCGGCAGGCTACCATAATGGCAAAGGCTCAGTTACCATCACGAGCGAGGAACAAGCCAAGTTGGTTGCAGATAACATCAAGGCAGGTGTGACGATTCTGGGAGTAGCCGGCAAGGCCAGTGTGGTGGATACGGCAGATGCTACCGCAGCTGCGAGTACTATTGTGTCGGGCAAAACCGCCTATATTAACGGAGCGAAAGTGACCGGTTCTTTGACCTCTGTAGCAGTATTCCAGGATAGTCTGACCAAAGTGCTGACCATTGAATAGGAGGACTGAGTCATGAAGGTTGATGTTAAGATTGCGGGAGCTAATTATACGGAAGTTCCATCCATATTATTACCCCTTACAGCGGGAGGCAAAGCAAGGTTTTGTGAAGTGTCCGATACGACAGCTGAAATTGGAGATGTTGCTCGGGGAAAAAAGTTCTATACGGCCGATGGAGAACTGGTGGAAGGAACAGCGAACGTATCTTCTGGTGGGGATACCCGGAAGAAAATAACCCTGGTGCAAAAAGACCATCAAAAAATTACGATTACCTGCAATCATCCAGAGTTATCGATGCAACATGATACGGATAGAAATGCCGTGTATGCTACAGAATATCAAAATATGCTCGATATTACCCTAAAAGCAGACAATGATTATTACGTCGGGAAAATCACAGTTAATGGTAAAGAACAGGGCACTGTCAGTTCGAATCATCAATATGCTTCTGCGTCTATGCCGATTAGTGATGGCATGATTGTCAGTGCCACAGATGCAGTTTTGATTCCCACCAGTCCCTTTACGACTGTGAACCTTACACTGCAAGGACAAGGCTCACAGTTCCTTTTAGGAAGTCTGCTGATGACCTTAGCGCAGAGTCCGGACAGTCCTAAGATAGAAGGGATTGTTGTTGTCGAGGATGCGGATAATAAAGGGATGATATTCCTGGTAAAAGAAGAACAGCGATACGCTGCCTGTCAGGCTGAAGTCACAACGGGAACGGGAATCAAGGAAATCATAGACTTGACATATAATATAGACACAGATTTAGGGGCAACAATGTCTGGGAAAATTTCTGATACTTTATACACTTATTTAAAAGAGCGTTCGGAATCGAATGCAAAAGTGACACTACAGATTAAGGTGGTAGCGTAAGTATGTTTGAAAAAGTGAATATCCCTGACTGCATCGTCATCATCGGGCTGGTCATGGCACTGATCTTGGCGATTTTTTATGCCCTCAACGAGCTGGCCATGTCCATCGCTTCTGGCTTGCTCGGTTACATCGGCGGGACCGTGAAGACCGCTGTTCATCAGAAAGGAGAAGAAAAGCAATGAAAGTATTCCTGAACCCCGGCCATGCGCCGAACGGGCATCCAGACCCAGGTGCTGTCAATGAAGAAACGGGCCTACGCGAGAGTGATGTAGCATTGGCCGTTGGTAAATCCGCTGCAAGCTATCTAAATGCGGCAGGCGTAGAAACAGAACTGCTTCAATCTGACAGCCTGTATGAAATTTGCGAAGCAGCCAATGACAGTGATGCTGACATCTTCGTGTCCATCCACTGCAATGCCGCAATGGCAGAAGAAGCTAACGGCACAGAAACCTGGGCCTGTGCTGACAGTTACTGTGGCAACATACTGGCCAACTGTATCCAACGCCAAATTATTGATGCCCTCGATACCACTGACCGGGGCGTGAAAATCGCAACGCCTGGCGTCAACGGACTCTACGTTCTGACCAATACGGCAATGCCCGCTGTCCTGGTCGAGTTGGCCTTCATCACTAATCCCGGCGATGAAGAAATCCTGGCCTCTGCCCAGGATGCCCTGGCCAGAGCAGTAGCCCGGGGTGTTACTGATTATGAACAACTGATCTTGGGAGGTAAATGACTATGAACCGTGAAGAAATCAAGAAAGCCGTCGCCGATACGGTTGTATCTTTTGCCAGGAGCGAAGCCGAAGCGGCCATCAAGTCCATCGACCTGGAGGACATCCAGAAGCTGGTGGAAGCGCAGATGAAGAACCTCACAGACCCACTGGAAGCGGAAATCCAGACCACCACCAGTTGGTGGGTGAAGATTCGGAACAGGCTGTATATTACTTTGCTGCAGCAAGCGGTCAAAGCTATTGTGGCTGATGCAAAGCAGAAGATTGTATGAGAAAAGCCGATACGGAACATCGGGAAGGATGTTCCGTATCGGCTTTTTTTTATAGTACTTAGTAATAGCCGTTCTGTCCTGTTACTCCTGAAGACCAAAAATTCAGGAGGTATCCATCATGACGGACGAACAGAAACAACAGATTATTGCTCTGCGCCGAGCTGGGGCCGGGTATGGCAGGATAGCGATGCAGCTCCAGATTTCTATCAATACGGTGAAGTCGTTCTGCCGGCGGCACAGTCTGGTAACCAGGATAGATGGAGCAGTATGCGAGCAGTGTGGGAAGCCTATTGATCAGAATCCGGGGCGGAAGCGGAAACGGTTCTGCTGTGATGCCTGTCGGAACAAGTGGTGGAACGCACATCTGACGCTGGTGAAGCGGAAGGCAGTCTATACTTTTACTTGCCCGGCCTGCGGAAAAGCATTCACTGTCTATGGCAATAGTCATCGGAAGTTCTGCTCTCATGATTGCTATATTGCTTACCGGTTCGGAGGTGTCCGCCATGGATAAGAAGTTATTTTTTAATGAAATAACTTTTCAGGTAACGATAAATCTGGCAAGGAAAATGTTGAATGATAAACTTATTACCAAGAAGGAGTACCAGTCCTTCAAGAAGGAAATGCTTCATAAATATCAACCGTTTTTCGGAGGGTTATACACTTGATAATTCTACTGGTTAGAGTGATATATATAGTTGGAAGGAGGGCTCAACTATGGAAAAGAAAATGTGGAAAATAGAACAGAAGGTTACCGAAATTTCCAAACGGAAGCGGGTTGCTGCCTATGCCCGAGTCTCTGTAGAGTCAGAGAGAATGCAGCATTCCCTATCGGCTCAGATTAGCTATTACAGTTCATTGATACAGAAAAATCCTACGTGGGAATATGCGGGGGTATATGCTGATTATGGTATTACTGGAACAAAGATTATTAAGAGAAAAGAGTTTCAACGTATGCTTGCAGATGCAGAAGCTAGAAAAATTGATATTATTCTTACGAAATCCATCCAGCGGTTTGCACGTAACACGGTTGACCTGCTTAAGACGGTTCGGCACCTAAAAGAGATTGGTGTCGAAGTCTGGTTTGAAAAAGAAAACATTTGTAGCCTAAGTGGTGATGGAGAGCTGATGCTGACAATCCTTGCCTCCTTTGCTCAGGAAGAAAGCCGCTCTATCAGCGACAATATCAAGTGGAGGTTTCAAAAGAAATACGAAAAAGGAATTCCCCATGCAAAGTTCTTCATTTATGGGTACCGATGGAAAGATGGAGAACTAGTTATCCAGAATGAGGAAGCAGCGATTGTTCGGAGAGTCTTTAAGGGGTATTTAGCAGGGAAAACGCGAAGAGATATACAGCGAGAGCTTGCCAATATCGGAGCTCATACGATGTACGGCAACCTATTTCAGGATTCTACTATAAAGCAGATGTTGCAGAATCCTGTATATAAAGGGAACCTGGTCATTCAAAAGACCTTCGTAATAGATCCAATTACCAAACATCAGGTCATAAACCATGGAGAAAAGGATAAATATGTAGTGGAAAATCATCATGAGGCCATTATTGATGCAGCGACATTCAATCAGGTTCAGGAAGAGATGGCGTGGCGTAAGGAGGCGGGAAAGCAACGTGGCGGATATGCCAGAAATTTCCTAAACACATCCTGCTTTACAGGAATCATCAAGTGCGGTATTTGTGGAAAGAGCTACATCCATAACATAAGAAAGTACAAAGGAAAACCGAGTGAATACTGGTCGTGCCTGTCAAATAAAGGAAAAGCGGAGGAACGGTGCGGGGCCTATGGTGCCATTCCACAGCCTGCTCTTGAACGCGCTTGTATGAGTGCACTTGAAATGGCAATTTTTGATAAGACAGAGTTTTTACAGAGGGTAGAGAAAATAGTGGTGCCGGCTTATCATTCCTTGCTATTTTACTTAAAGGACGGCAAGGTTATTAAGCAGCCATGGAAATCGACAGCGTTAAAGGATATGTGGACGGAGAAACGGAAGGAACAAGTGCAGCAAAGAATGGTCCAATACCGTAAAAGTGGACTGTCCAGCCGTTATAGTGCCTTTTCAGAACGTATCTTTTGCCCGACTTGTGATGTGAAATTTGTCCGTTGTTTGGAAACACGTAAAAATAGAAGAGTAGCGTATTGGCGGAGTCGGAACAAACATAAATGTGTCCACACTAGCGGCATCCAAGAAGATTGGCTGAAAAAAACAGCGGCAGCCCTTCTTGGCGAATCTACATTTGATGAGCAAAAATTTCGGGAACAGGTGGAATGGATTGAGGTTCAGAAGAATCGGACCCTGTTGTTCCGGTTTTATTCTGGAGAAAATAAAGAGGTGCAATTGCCATGAAAAAAGTGCAGGTCATACCAGCTACACTACAGAATTACACAGAAAAACCTATTCATAGCCAGAAAAAGAGAAGGGTCGCCGGGTATGCACGCGTTTCAACCGACCGGGATGAACAGCTTACAAGTTATGAAGCACAGGTTGACTATTATACAAATTATATAAAGGGACGCAGCGACTGGGAATTCGCTGGGATGTACACGGATGAAGGAATTTCAGCGACAAATACCTTGCATAGGGAAGGCTTTAAAAGTATGATTCGTGATGCAATGGATGGCAGAATTGACCTTATCATTACGAAATCGGTCAGCCGTTTTGCGCGGAATACGGTGGATAGCTTGACAATCGTACGTAAGTTGAGAGATAACGGGGTCGAAATCTACTTTGAAAAAGAAAACATCTGGACACTAGACGCCAAAGGTGAACTTCTTATTACTATTATGAGTTCCCTAGCACAGGAGGAAAGTAGGAGTATATCAGAAAATGTCACTTGGGGACATCGGAAACGGTTTGCTGATGGGAAGGTCAGTTTGGCATTCAGTCATTTTCTTGGTTATGACAGGGGAGCGGACGGCAATCTGGTAGTGAATAAAGAGCAGGCAGAAACAGTAAAACTGATTTATCGTTTATATCTTAGCGGGTACACCTTTCATTCTATTGCAAAGAAATTGACAGAGCAAAAGATTCCAACACCTGCGAGGTGCAAAATATGGAGACCCAACACGGTGCGAAGTATTCTCATGAATGAAAAGTACAAAGGTGATGCGTTGCTTCAAAAGAAATTTACGGTGGACTTTCTTACGAAAAAAAGTAAGAGGAACGAAGGGGAAGTACCGCAATATTATGTGCAAAATAACCATGAGGCTATTATCAGTCCACAGGTATTTGACTTGGTACAGGAAGAGATGCGGAAGAGAAAAAATAGTAAAATTCGTCATAGCGGTATCTCCATTTTCTCCAGCAAAATCAAATGTGGACAGTGCGGCAGTTGGTACGGAGCCAAAGTTTGGCACTCGACTGATAAATACCGCCAGACCGTATATCGCTGTAATGATAAGTTCAAGAGACATTGTAAGACGCCACATCTGACTGAAAATGAGATAGAAAATATATTTGTCCGAGCAGTCAATCAACTTATCAAGAATAAAGATGAGATCCTTAGCAATATTATTCTGTTAAAGATTCGCCTAGTTGATACTACAGATTTGGAAAAGAAACGAAACGCATTAGAATTCAATATGAACCTGTTAGCAGAACGGGTTCAGCAACTCATCTCCGAAAATGCTTGCTTGACACAGGATCAAGTGCAATATAACCAAGAGTACAGCGAGCTAGTTAACCGCTATGAAAAAATAAAAATAAAGTATGACCAGATTTGCGATACCATGAAACAGCGTACAAGTAGGGGCCAGCAGCTAGAAAGATTTATTGAAAATTTACAGAAACAGGAATTTATTAGCATTTTTGATAAAAGACTGTGGTGCAGTTTGGTAGATTTCATTACTGTAAATGAGAAAGATGATATTTGGGTGACTTTTAAAGATGGCACAGAAATCAAAGCATAAATGGATATTTGGAAATGCAAGAGAGAAACGACATGACTTTCCGGGAAAACGGAGTACAGTATGTTAATGTATAGCATTCATATATTATTAACTTAAGCTTCACAGTTGATACCCCGCTGATTTATCTTTATTAGTAATCCGCGAAATAAAAATAGCATGAACTCATTCCGTTTTGTATAATAAAAGTAACGAAAATCCACAACACAAACGGAAGGCTTATGCCATGAATATTGTACAATATCATCACTCATGTGAAGTATCATCTTCCAAGATTCGTCAATTCTTTGCCGAATTCCATGTCAGCCAGTTCTTGCGAAACTACAATGTCTACAAGATGTGCGGCTTTGCAGTCATGACCGCAAAGCGCGTCCGAGGCAGTGTTTCAGAGGCGGTTCTTCTACCAACGGAAGCTGGAACGGTTTATTCCCAAGCAATGCCATTGCCGTAGAAACTGCTATCCTGTCCTTGCATTTGTACGATGAGCGAAACAGGGCTGTCGGTCTGTGTTTTGAGCCATTGCTGGATCTTCGCGGCATCGGTCGGGGAAAGTGGGGCCGAGACAGTGAGTTTTGCAAGAAATTGTTGTGATTGACTGCCTGATGTGCTTGCGTCCGTACTGTGGGCGGGCATGGTGCTGCCTTGGGCGGCAACAATTTGTGGAAATAGCGCAGGGAGCTGAGCATTCATAGCAACGGTGATTTGTTCATCGCTTTGCTGTGTTTGGTAGGCCGGATAATAAAGGCTCGCGAGCTCTTTATAGGATTTTCCTTTATCGTTGGCAACCAGTCCTTCGATCCGGTTCGTGATGATTTGTTGAATCTCTTTTTGACCGATGGTGTTTACATTGCCTTGCACGATGTGTAACTTGGCATCTGTCAGTTTGGAATACGACTGCATCGAGGCCTGGAGTTCTGCCACCTGATCCTCGGTTAGTGGTGTTCCAATGAGATCGACCGTTAAGAGTCCATCTTTGAAGGCATACGATACGGCACTCACTTTTTCAGAGGCGACTTCTTTTGCTATAAACGTTTTGATCTGCGTATCGCGGATGTTGTCGTTGACTGTTAGATAGGCCATGTAAATGCTAGGGATGGTGATGACGATGCCCGCGATTAGGAGAATGGTCCGCTGGTATTGCATGTGGCTTTCGTTGACCGTCGTCGATGCCGGTACGCGCAGCACCTTGAAGACTAAGAATGCGGAAAGCGTGATAAAGAATGCGTTGATAAAGAACAGGTAGAGCGCGCCAAGTACGAAGGTAGAAGAATGCGTGGCGATGCCGTAGCCTGCGGTGCAAAGCGGTGGCATCAAGGCCGTGGCAATAGCAACGCCTGGAATGACATTCGTTTTTTCTTTTCGGGTGTTACCAATGGCGCCAGCGATACCGCCTGCTAGTGCGATGATAACGTCCCAGATGGTCGGGGATGTGCGCGCTAAGAGTTCGGAAGATGCATCGCTGATGGGCGAAAGAGAAAAATAAATCGCCGAGGTAATCAAGGCGAAGGAGACTTGGAAGCCAAGCTTTACCATCGAATCCTTGATAAATTGCATGTCATAGGTTGCCATTCCGTAGCCTGTTGCGACAAGGCCACCCATTAAAGGGGAAATGAGCATGGCACCGATGATGACTGCGGTGCTGTTCATATTGAGGCCGACGGACGCAATGAGGATTGCGGTGATTAGAATGACGAGATTTGCGTCTTTCACCGAAGCATCGGACGCGATCCGCTGTCGGATTTCAGAGAATGGGGCCGAGTCGCCCTTGAGGTCTAAGAGTTGTGAAAAATTGAAGTTCATAGGGATAGATCTCCTTTCTGTTAGTTCCTATCTTTCATGATAGCATATTTTTCTCCGGAAAATCATTGTTGTACAGAAAAGTCTGATAATAATAGGTAAAATAGGAATAAAAGGAGTATTCTCGAGAATTTTTATATTGGCTAATTGTATAATGAAACTGAACACATAAAAAGATCCATAGCGAATACCTTCATGTTATGATTTGTAATGGGCCCCTTGTCTAGACCACAGTAAAATGGAGTAGCACAGAAGTTAACATTGGCGATGTTATACAATTTTGGAACCCCGGTGATGAGGCGTGGACTCACGCTGGTATTATAACAAATCTAGACACCCCCTATGGAATTACATATGCCGGACATACTGATGATCATTTTCAAAGGCCACTAAGTGATGTATACCCGGATTCTTATACTGAGGTACGCTTTTTATGCCCAATAGACACTATTGATTAAGTACTCATGCTATGGGAAAATAGGTTAGAAGCGAATGATATAGGGGTGCGATAATTTTAAAATAAGGATTATACGCTGAATATAAGTGTATGATCCTTATTTTTATGAAATTAATAAAGTTAACTGCAATATTTTCAAAATTAAGATTTGTCGTAATTTGAAGAATTATAAATTAATTCTTCAAATCGACTTTTAACTATTGCGGATCTGGGCAACTTCATTGCAATTAATAAAGAAATTCCTAGTGAGAAAGGAGTTAGAAAAAATAAGAGGGGTTAAAATTAGTATCCACCTATTTTTTTTTAAACATGCACACGGGGGTGTTCGAAATTCTGACTATCGTTCTATTGTATCAAATACAAACACCTTTGAGATGATATTTATACGACGGGGGCTACCTTGCAAAGTTGCGCGGCGGCTTTGAAATGTCGAGGCGCTGTCGCCGTGTACGGTCTCGTCATGGCCAGCAATGCCAAGTAAGACAGTTGTCCTCTGCCGCATACGTGACGAAACAGGAGCCTTTTCGGTCTTATCTCTACGTTAACGAAACTGTCAATCATACCCATAAGCCTGAAATCGTTCAGTTTTTTACGGATATGGATTTGCGCCGCAGTTTTTTAGCGACCATTTGCGGCGCTTTTCGGAAAGGCCCAGGCAGTGACGGTCTTGTGGCTGCAGATTACGACTTTTTTTCTGGAGATCAGCATCGTTGGAGCGCAATCCGGGACGGCGGCCCGGAAGGCTTTAGCGCAGGCCTCGTCTTCTCTGCAGAGAGAACCGTTTTTGTGCAGTACAGCGCTTTTGAATCCGAAACTGCTGATTGATGACCTGCATAGCAACTGTTGTTTTCAACCGTTATCATATTGACGAATATCGATGGTATGGTATAATTTATCATATAGATATACATATATATGATAAGAGGTGTAGCGATGTTTACGTTCATTCAGCGTGAAATCCTGGGGATGAAGTGGCTGTCCGTAGTCTTTGGCGACCTTCTTGCGGCAGTCGGGCTTGATCTGAACGGACCGGTAGGCGGCAGTATTCATTTCTTTTTATATGACGTCAGCAAAATTACGATTCTTTTGTGTGTCCTGATTTTTTTGATTTCCTATATACAAAGTTTTTTTCCGCCTGAACGCAGCAGGAAACTGTTGGGGAACGTTCACGGTATCGGCGCCAATGTTTTGGGAGCTTTGCTGGGAACTGTTACGCCTTTTTGTTCCTGCTCTTCTATTCCGTTGTTTATGGGCTTTACAAGTGCAGGCTTGCCGCTGGGAGTAACCTTTTCCTTTCTCATTTCTTCGCCTATGGTCGATTTGGGAAGTCTGATTCTGCTTATCGGGGTTTTCGGCTACCGAATAGCCTTTCTCTATGTTCTTGTCGGGCTGGGCATTGCCGTTGCCGGCGGAACTGTGATCGAGCGCCTTCATTTGAAAGCGGAAGTGGCGGATTTTATTTATCATGCGCCCCTTTCAGCTCAGGCTGCGGCGCCGGAATTGACTGTCAGTGACCGCTGCCGGTATGCATGGGAACAGATGACCGGTACCTTTCAACGGGTATTTCCCTATATTCTTGCCGGTGTTGCCGTCGGCGCTATGATCCATAATTGGATTCCCGAAGCGGTGATCGGAGAAATTCTTGGCGTTCATAATCCTTTTGGCGTTGTCTTGGCTACGCTGGTCGGCGTGCCTATGTATGCCGATATTTTCGGGACGATACCGGTTGCGGAGGCGTTGCTGGGAAAAGGGGCTTTGCTGGGCCCCGTGCTCAGCTTTATGATGGCGGTTACGACGTTGAGTCTCCCTTCTCTCATTATGCTGAAGAAGGTCGTAAAGCCGAAACTCTTGTATACGTTCGTCGCCATCTGTGTCAGCGGTATTATTTTCGTCGGTTACGTGTTCAATTTGTTTCAGCATGTACTTATGTGAGGAGTGTTTGTATGAATGCCGTTGATGCCGCAGTTATCTGCAAGGCCTTGGGAGATTCCAACAGAATGACCATTGTTCAGCTGTTGACGGACGGAGAATTATGCGCCTGTGATTTGTTGGCATATTTTCGTATTACACAGCCGACGCTTTCGCATCACATGAAGGTGTTGATAGAGTGTAATCTGGTCAGATCCAGAAAAGAATGGAAAAATACGTATTACTCGCTGAATTGCGAAACTGTTACCGCTTTTAGGAATTACATTGAGTCACTGCGCTGTGACGGCAAAAACGGACGGCGTGCGTCCTCTTGTTGTTCGCCGTCCCGTGCAGAGGAGTTTGAATAGTGCGGAAAAGACATTTTTGCATTGTCCGGCAGACCGATGCTGGCGCTCCGGATGAGGAGATGATTTACCTGTGAGTAAACCGAGGATAGCCTTTATTTGCATACGCAACTCCTGTCGCAGTCAGATTGCCGAAGCGTTCGGCCATACCTTGGCAGGCGATGTTTTTACAAGCTGTTCGGCAGGAACGGAGATTGCAACGGAGCTTGATCGCGGCGCAGTGCGTATCATGAAAAACGTATATGGTATCGACATGGCGGCGGCCGGGCAAAAAAATAAAACACTGGACCAACTGCCGCCGCTAGATGGTCTCATCACGATGGGCTGTGGCGTACAATGTCCGGTTCATCCTGCAAAATGGAAACGGAACTGGGACTTGGTAGATCCGGTCGGGAAAAGTGATGCCCTGTATTTGGCCGTGATTCAGGAAATAAAAGAAAGAGTGATGGCCCTTAAAATGGAAATGGAAAGGAGGGGGAAAGATGGATATTAAGGTTATTGGCGGCGGCTGCAGCAAATGTGAAAAAATGTTGGAAGCAGTAAAAAAAGCTGTCAATCATTGCGGTATCGACGCCGATATACAGTATGTCACAGATTTTTCCGCAATTGCCGGTTATGGAATTATGCGTACGCCGGCGCTCATGATTGACGGAAACGTCGTTTTAAGCGGCCGCGTACCGACTGTCGGGGAGATTGAAAAATACCTGTGATCATATGCTGCGCTTTGTTTTTGGATCGGCAGAGGCAGCAGGGCGGTAATTTTTCGCAGACGGGCCGAAAAGAAAACAGGCACGGTATTCGCCTTGCGGCGGGTACCGTGCCTGTTTTGTATATATTATCCTAATGTTTCAATGAAAGCCTTGACGATTTCCGGATCAAAGAGCAGACCGGAGGCGCTGAACAGCTCGCGTACGGCCTGTTGTTTCGTCTTTGCCCAAAATTCTGTCGACGGGTTGATGATCGTGTCATAATAATCGGCAACGGCGATGATGCGGGCGCCGAAAGGAATATTGGCGCCGCGGAGGTGTTTCGGAAAGCCGGAGCCGTCCCACCGCTCATGGTGATAGCGGATGTAGGGGACGATATCCTGGCAGCAGGGGATGTTTTCCAAGACGTTTCCGCCGGCGGCGGCATGCCGTTTATAAGTCGCTTTTTCCGTGCGGTTCAGATAAGGCATCTTGGACAGGAGCGAATTGGAAACGAAGAGCATCCCGATGTCATGCAACAGTGCGGCGTGTTTGATTTGGCCTATTTCGCTTTTCGGCAATGCCAATTTGGTCGCAATACTGACGCTGTAATTGGCGACCTGGAGAGAATGCATGTAGAGACGTTGGTTTTTTAATTGGATAAAAGCAAGGAGCGCAGTCGTGATCGAATCGAGGGAGTCCTTTTCTTCAGCAGCGATGCCTGCCGCTTGCCGTAATGATAACATGTACATACATACAGAACCTTTCCATTCGGAATGTTAATTTTTCTTGCGGAAATTGCGGAATTGGTGAGTACGCTTCGGATGCCGCAAAATGTTCAGCATGGTAGCACTCGTCTTTTTTATGCGGGCTCCCGTGTTTTTCACACGGCGAACTGCCGTAATCTTTGAATTGCGTTTAGGACGCATATCACGAATCGAGCCGAAATCACCGCGCCGTACGCTGGTTGCCTTGATGCGGTCGGAATGGAGGGAGCTCTTTAAGGAACTCATGATCTGGTTGGCTTTGATGTCGCTGTTGAAGCTGTAAATGTCGACAGCCGTATAAGCCAGTTCGGGGTATACATGAATGCAGATGTGTGATTGATCTGAAACAGCCATGCACACCAACTCTTCGTCAAGACGAAAGAATGTGATGTCGTTCAATGCGGTGCCTACGACTGCCAGCGCCTGTTCAACAAAAGGGCGCAATTCTTCCGGTTCATGGAATTCGCAGCGGCAGTTATAAAAATCAATAAGTAAATGTTTACCCAACGTAGTATTCATGATATTCACCTGTTCGTAAGTTACGCCTTATTATATAATTTTTTCTCTTTCTTGTAAATAACCTTGCAGGGGCCGACGCATGAGTCTCTTCCCGGCGAACAGCGTAAAACGGACATAAAAAGAAGGCTCCAGTTGCAGGTGGAGCCTTCGGGAAGAGGAAATCAGACAGTTTCGCGCTTCGGTGTGAAGGTAAAGGCGTCATCGACATAATCGATGGAGACCGTGTCACCTTCTCGGACGTCGCCGGCAATGAGCTTGCGACTGAGCGCTGTTTCTACGGTGTGGACAATCAGACGGCGCAGGGGACGGGCTCCGAAATGAGCGTCGAAGCCTTGTGCCGCCAACTGATCGAGGGCCTTTTCGCTGTACGTCAAGGTGACTTTGACCTGTTTTTCCAAGCGGTCGCTTAAGCGTTGGAGTAAGATCCCGGCAATGTGGCGTACCTGTTGTTCTTGTAATGCCTTGAAGACGATGGTGTCGTCTACGCGGTTGAGAAATTCGGGCCGGAAGTATTGCTTTAAAAGTTCCCGGACCGCTTTTTCCGCTTCGTCAAAGTCGTCGCGTTCCAGAATTTCATGGGAGCCGAGATTACTGGTCATGATGATGACCGTGTTTTTAAAGTTTACGACGCGTCCTTTGCCGTCGGTGAGACGACCGTCGTCAAGGATCTGTAAAAGGACGTTGAAGATATCGGGATGCGCTTTTTCGATTTCATCGAGCAGAATGACACTGTACGGACGGCGGCGTACGGCTTCTGTCAGCTGACCGCCTTCGTCGTAGCCGACATAGCCGGGAGGCGCTCCGATGAGGCGGGATACGGTGTGCTTTTCCATGTATTCGCTCATATCGATGCGGATAATATTGCGTTCATCATCAAAAAGTGATTCGGCCAATGTTTTTGCCAGCTCCGTCTTGCCGACGCCGGTCGGTCCGAGGAAGATAAACGAGCCGATAGGGCGGTTCGGGTCTTTAATGCCGGCTCGCGCTCTGATAATGGCGTCACTGACAACGTGAACCGCTTCATCCTGCCCGACGACGCGGCGGTGCAGCACGTCTTCCAAGTGCAGCAGTTTTTCTCGTTCGCCTGTCATCATCTTGGTGACGGGAATGCCTGTCCAGCGGCTGACGACTTGCGCGATATCTTCTTCGCCGACTTCTTCTTTCAATAGACGTGTGTCGTTTTCCGAGGCCAGACGGTTTTCCTGATCGGCCAGTTCTTTTTCCAACTCCGGCAGCTTGCCGTACTTCAACTCCGACGCTTTAGCCAGGTTGTAGTCGTGCTCTGCCTGTTCCATTTGATGGCGGACTTCGTCGAGTTCTTTTTTGATGGCCTGTGTATGAAGGATGGATTGCTTTTCACTGTCCCATTTTTCTTGCAGCGCCTTTTCCTCTTTTTTCAATTCGGCTTTTTTGTCGGTGATCTTGGCCAGTCGTTCTTTTGAGGCGTCATCCGTTTCTTTCGTCAGCGACTGTTCTTCGATTTCAAGTTGCATGATCTTATGCCGGATGTCGTCGAGGGGCGACGGCATCGATTCGATTTCCGTCCGCAATTTGGCGGCGGCTTCGTCGACAAGGTCGATTGCTTTATCTGGCAGGAAGCGGTCGGAAATGTATCGGTCCGAGAGAACGGCTGCCGAAACCAGTGCTTTATCGCGGATCCGGACGCCGTGATGTACTTCGTAGCGTTCCTTCAAACCGCGCAAAATCGTGATCGTGTCTTCTACAGACGGTTGATTGACCATGACCGGCTGGAAGCGGCGTTCCAAGGCGGCGTCTTTTTCAATATATTTCTGGTATTCGTTCAGCGTTGTGGCGCCGATGCAGCGCAGCTCGCCGCGAGCCAGCATCGGTTTCAGCAAGTTCCCTGCATCCATGGAGCCTTCCGAGGCGCCGGCGCCGACGACGGTGTGAATTTCGTCGATGAAGAGGAGTATCTGTCCCGCCGATTTGGCGATTTCGTTCAGTACGGATTTCAGCCGTTCTTCAAATTCGCCGCGGTACTTGGCGCCGGCAATGAGTGCGCCGAGATCAAGAGAGTAAAGCGTCTTGTTCTTCAACGATTCGGGTACGTCGCCGGAAATGATGCGCCGCGCCAGCCCTTCGACGATGGCCGTTTTGCCGACGCCCGGTTCGCCGATGAGGACGGGATTGTTTTTCGTGCGCCGCGACAGAATTTCGATTGTGCGGCGGATTTCGTCATCTCTGCCGATTACGGGATCAAGTTTGCCCTGACGGGCCGCTGCCGTCAGATCGCGGCCGTATTTTTCAAGGGCTTTGTAGTTTCCTTCCGGATTATCGCTGGTAACGGATTGCTTTTTATTTTCTTTGATAATCCGGCGGATCTTGTCGCCTGTCAAGCCGAATTGCCGGCATACTTCCTGAATTTTGGCATCGCCTTCTTCCACGATGGCTTCAATGAGGTGTTCGGTACTGATAAATTCATCGTGCATCCCGTCGGCGCGCTGCTGCGCTTTGCCAATGATGCGGACCATTTCCGTCGACATGGATAATTGGCTCTGTCCCTTGACCGAAGGAATCTGCTTCAGCAGCTGTTCCAAACGTGCCTGCAACATCGGAATATCTGTCTGGCATTCACTGAAAATGGTGGACAATAACCCTTCGGGATCCTTTGTCAGTCCCAAGAGAAGGTGGACTGCCGTGATTTGCTGATGATAGTGGAGGGCCGCTGTTTGCTGCGCTTCCTGAAATGCTTCCATAACTTTCTGTGTATATTTTTCGTTTCCCATGATAAAGACTCCTTTCATCGTGCCGTCTTTGGGACGTGCTGTCATAGAGCAAGAGCGATTGGAACTCTCTTCAAGTATCATTATACCTGTTAAAGTCAAAAAGTCAAATAAAAATAAAAAGAATTTGTCTTTTTGATTTTTGTGAGCGGCGAAATCGCCGGCGCGGCGTTATACATGAGACAAAAGCTAAAATAATATGGAGCGGACAGGTGCGTCCAAGTTGCGGCAGGAGCATGATATAAAAAAAGGCCGATACAAGGTATCAGCCTTTTGGGCAGGTGTTTTCTTTTCGTAGACAATCCAAGACGCGCAGGGCGTTTTCTTTGATGATGGGAATAAAGGTTTTCTGACTGTAATGAGCAGGCAAATACGGAAGCAGCGGGTTATCTTGCCCCAAGAGGCAAACGAGAAAGGGTGACATCATACTGACAATGGCGCCGTAGAGACGAGGATCTTTCTTATCGTAGCCCAGATAGTCGCTGAAAAGAGAAAGAATCATTTCCATTTTCGGGAGCGCTTTGCTCGTCAGGATTTGTCCGATAAACGGTGACGGCGCCAGCATCTCTTTCAGCCACAGGCGTATTTGCCAGTTATCTTCGGCAAAGTCCGCTTCCAGAAGGCGACTGATGACGGATGCAATCTTTTCTCTGGATGAAGCGGTACACTGACAGATGGCCGTCAGTTCATCCATGCTGAGCAGGTAGTTTTGCACTTCTTCTAATAAGGCGATGTACAGACCGTCACGGCTGCCAAAATGATAGTTAACGGCGGCTATGTTGACTTGAGCCGCTTCACAGATCTGCTTGCTTGTCGTTTTGCTGTAGCCATTGGCGGCAATGAGATGACCGGCGCAGATGAGTATTTTATTTCTCGTTTCCTTACCGTCTTCGCGGTGTGTTGCTGTTTTCATAGGGGTACCTTCTTTACGACAACTTGTGGCGGAACAGCCACGCTGCTGCAGGGAGCGTAACGGCAGCAATGCTGAGCATAGGGATGAAGTTGCGCCAAATCAGACTGAGACCGGCGCCTTCCAGATAAATGCGTCGGATCGCTTCAATGGCAAAACGTGTCGGGTTAGCATAGGTTGCATAATACAGGATATCCGGCATGTTGCGGACCGGTGTCGCCAACCCGGAAAGAAGCAGCATGGGCAGCAGGAAAACAAAACAATAGACCATGACTTGCTGCATGTTTTGAGCTACTGCCGAAATGGATAGTCCAATGCCGACGCAGCTGATGAGGAATAAAAAGACCGTGATGTAGAAGAGCGCCAGTGAGCCGACCATGGCGACGTGAAACCAGAAAACAGCGATGCAGAGCATCAATGTAGCTTGCACCAGACCAATGACGATAGGCGGAACGGCTTTCCCGATGAGAATTTCGCCGGGGCGCAGCGGTGTGACGAGAAGCTGCTCAAACGTTCCCTGTTCTCTTTCTCTGGCAACGGATAATCCGGCCAAGATCATGACTTGTGTCAGGGCGATCATGGGGATGAGAGAGGGGAGAAACATCCAGCGGGAAATCAGATTGGGATTGTACCAGGAAATCGTTTGTACCGTAATGAGCGGAGGGCTTTGACGCAGTTCCTGTGTATATGAGGCGGCTGCGGCTGCCGTATAGGATACCGTCATGGCGGAGGACATAATGTTTTTTCCGTCGGTAATCACTTGAACCGCGGCGGTTTCGCCGGCAGCAATGCGGTCGGCAAAATCGGCGGGAATCGTAACCACTGCCAAGACATCGCCGGAGTCGACTGCCGCTGCGATGTCCGCTGTGCCGGACAGATTCTGGCGGCGCGTGAAAATGCCGCTGCCGTCTAGCTTGCTTAGGAACGCCGCGGAGTAGGCACTGTGGCTCTGATCCACAAGGGCATAAGGAATGTCATTCAAGTTATATGTAGCCGTATAGCCGAAAAGAAATCCCTGAACCAGCACAGGCAGCAAAAGAATGACGCGGCTTTTGGAGTCTTTCAGCGTCGTTAGAAATTCTTTGCGGATCAGATGGAGAATGATCGAGAGCGAAGCGAGGTATCGGTTCATAAGTCAAAGCCTCTTTTTCGTTACAATAAAAGACAGGGCCGTGAAAAGAACGGCATAGGCGGCAAGGACCGAGCAGTTCCGCGTGATAATGAACCAGTTCGTGCCGGCGAGGAAGAGCGATTTCAGCAGTTCCATATAGTACGTTGCCGGCACTAGGTGGCCGATGACATTAATCGCGAAAGGCACATTGTGGAGATCGAATATGAAACCGCTGAGCATGACCGTTGGCAGCATACTGACAGTAAGGGCAATTTGGCAGGCGAGAAATTGGTTTTTCAGGACTGAAGAAATTGTAAGTCCCATGCCGAGAGATACAAAAATAAATTCCATTGAAGCGAAGATGATGATCCACAGCGGGCCGTGCATCGGCACATGATAGAGAAAACGAGATGCAAAGATGCAGAGCATAAAGCCGGAAAAAGAAATGCAGAAATACGGAATCATCTTGGCCAGCACGATCTCAAGCGGACGGACAGGTGTAATGAACAGGGACTCCAGTGTGCCTCGTTCCCATTCTCGCGACATGACCAGGGTAGTGAGAAAGACCCCTACCAATGTCTGGACGATGACGATCAGCCCCGGGATAAAGAACCACGTACTCGTGTTCGCGTCGTTGAACCATTGGCGGCTGATAATATTGATCGAGCCGCGCGGCGTGAGTTCCGGCAGATAGGTGCCGCTGTGTTCGGCCGACCATTGGGCAATGCCGCTTTCCAAATAACCGCCGGCTGTTCGTGCCGTAGTGGCGTCGACGCCGTAAGTGATAATTTGGACACTGCCCGTTCCTTTAGCAAGACTTTCCGTAAAATCGGAAGGAATGATGAGGATCGCTTCTGCTTTTCGATGATCCAGCAACGCTTCGCCTTCATGCAGTGATGTAACATAATAAGGCGAAAAGTAGTCCGATCCGTCGAGAAAGCTGACCATATCCTGCGCTGTCGGCGACGTGTCTTCCAGAACGACGGCAACGGGAATGTTCTTGACGTCAAAGGACATACCGAAACCGATGAGGAGGATCATCATGATCGGGACGATAATGCCGATAATCAGACTGCTGCGGTCGCGGAACATTTGGAGAAATTCTTTTTTGATGAGTGCCTTCATGCGGCGTGAAAAGTTCGTCATGGTTGCTCCGCCTCTTTTCGGGACTGTTCTACAATGGCAATGAAGGCTTCGTTCATCGTGGCGTTTTGACCGATACTGCCGCGAATCTCCTGCGGTGTTCCCAAGGCGAGAATAGTGCCGTGGTCTTGAATCATCATGCGGTCACAATATTCGGCTTCTTCCATGAAGTGGGTCGTGACGATAATCGTTGTGCCCGTATCGGCAAGGGACGTGATGCGCCGCCAAAAGGTGCGTCGCGCCAAGGGATCGATGCCGCTTGTCGGTTCATCCAGAAAAAGAAGCGGCGGCTTATGGAGCAAGGCGGCGGCCATGGAAAGACGCTGTTTGAAGCCTCCCGGAAGAATGCCGGCAGGTGTGAGAAAATAGTCTGTAAGCTCAAATTGCTCGGTCACTTCGGCAATGCGCTGTACCGCTTCTTTACGGCGCAGGCCGTAAATGCCGCTGTAAAATTCGAGATTTTCTTTTACCGACAGTGTCGGGTAGAGGGAAAACTTTTGGGCAACGTAGCCGACATTCGCTCTGGCGGCAGCGCGTGCTGTACGCAGATCCGTGCCGGCGACGGAAAGCGTTCCGCTCGTGGCCGGCAGCAGACCGCAGAGCATGCGGAAAGTCGTCGATTTACCGGCGCCGTTGGGTCCGAGAAGACCGAATATCTCGCCGCGACGGACTTGAAAAGAAGAATCGGAAACGGCTGTAAAATCACCGAACTTGCGAACTAAATGGCGGACCTCAATGACGATTTCCGGTGGCAGTTCATAAGAGTCTTTGTAGGAAACAGGAAAAGCCGCCGTACTTTCTTTCGTTTGTGCCGCTTGCCGGAGGAGCATCATAAAGCTGTCTTCCAGACGTGATGAAATGGGTGCGGCCGTCAGTTGCGGATATTTCTTTAAAAGCGCAAGCTGCGGCAGTTGGTCTTGCCGATATAGGCTAAAGCGGACTGTAGATCCGTCGGGCACGGCATCTATGACCCGCTCCTTATCATCGAGCAGCGCTGCTTGAACAATGCGGGACGGAACTTGCGGCGGCGGAGTTACGTTGAAAACTAAGCCTGCCGATAAGGCGCTGATTTCAACAGGCGTGCCTTCACGAAGAATGGAACCTTCGTACAAAATGATGAGATGGCTGCATCTTTCCGCTTCGTCCATATAGGTCGTACTGACTAAAATGGACAATCCTTCTTCGCGCTGTAAGGTTTGCAGGATTTCCCAAAGCTCCCGCCGCGACAACGGATCGACGCCGACTGTCGGTTCATCGAGAATGAGCAAATCCGGCGAACGGACTAAGGTACAGGCAAGGCCCAGTTTTTGTTTCATGCCGCCGGAGAGCTTGCCGGCAAGGCGGTCGGTAAAGGCTGTCAGACCAGTCATGTGTAGCAGTTTTGCGAAACGCTTCTGCCGATCTTCCTGCAATACGCCGTGCAGGTCGGCGTATAATGTGAGGTTTTCGGCGACGCTCAGATCTTCGTACAGGCCAAAACGCTGCGGCATGTAACTCAAGCGGTCTTGTACAGCTTGGGGATCGCTGAGGACATCGGTTTCTAAGACGGAAAGCGAACCTGCAGTAGGCGCAAGCAGACCGCAGATAAGACGCAGCAGTGTAGTCTTGCCGGCTCCGTCGGGGCCGATGATGGCGGTGATCTGTCCGGCCGGAACAGTGAGCGAAATGTCTTTCAGCGCTTCTATCGTTTTTTTTGCAGGGGCATCGTAAAATTCTTTGCGTATATGGTTTGCAGTGAAAGCAATAGCAGTCGTCATGACGTATATCCCTTCTTCACTCAGGACCTTGTTCAAAAGGTAATCGTAGCCGGCATCCCCATGCGCAGTATATTGTCCTCATCGGTTACATAAATACGGACCTCATAAAGAAGAGCACTGCGCAAATCTTCCGTTTGTACCGTTTTCGGCGTAAATTCCGCAGTGTTGGAAATATATCCCACTTGGCCGATGATTTTTCTGTCAGGAAAGCTGTCAATGTGGATGAAGGCCTGTTTACCTTCATACAATTCACCGAGGCGATTTTCCGAAACATAGGCTCTGATCCATTTTGCCGAATCCGGAGAAAGCGTAAATACCGGTTTTTGCGGCGTTGCCATATCCCCGGTTTCGAGAAGGCGGGAACGAATGACGCCGTCTTGCGGAGCCGTAAGGGTGGTTTGGCTTAAGTTGTACTTTTGCAGCTTCAATTGCTCCTGCAGCTGTTGCAGCTGCGCTTCGGCAGCGGCAATATCTTCCGAACGAGGACCGATTGCTGTCAAGTCCTGGGCAGCCTGCGCGTTTTGCAGATTAGCCATGGCAGCTTTATACCTTGCTTCACCGTTATCAAGCTCTTGTTTGCTGACGGCATCTTGGTTATACAGCGTGAGCAGTCTGGTATATGCTGCTGCCGCATTGTCGGCATCAGCCTGCGCTGATGCCGTAGAGGCTTGTGCACCGGCCAATTCCTGCGGCCGGGAACCGTTATGTAATTTGTTCACGACAGCCTCTTGTTGTGCTATTTGCGCTTCCATGGCGGCAATCTGCAATTCCAACGGCTGTGTGGCGAGCTTTGCCAAGACATCGCCTTTTTTGACGCGGTCGCCTTCGTCGACATACATCTCTTCAATTCGTTCGCTGCTGTTGAAAGCCAGCGATACCTGACGGATATCGACATTGCCATACAGTACGAGTGCCGTGTCATCCTTCTGAGCAGCAGTATAGGCGTAATAGCCAAAGGCTGCCAGCAGTACGATGGCGAGAAGAAGCAGCGTTTTTTTATGCGCGAGCAGTTTCTCTTTCATGACATGATCCTTCTTCCTTTTGTGTGAATATAGGTGACGCCTCTTTCTTTGATTGTATTGTATCAAAATCAAATTTGAATTACAATTATATACGCCGTGTTTTTTTTGCAAAAAAAAGAAACGATCCCTTTCGCGGAAATCGTTTCATAGGCTGGCTATTTTTTTCGGATCTGCGGCAATATTCTCGGCGTGCCTTTTTCTACGACAGCGCTGCCGTTAGTTGCGTCGGATAACTTTTGCAAGAATGAATCTGTCGTGTCTGACGGAAGGAACAGCGCAAAGGAGACGGAGTCGGTGAAGCTGCGGTCGGTTATGACGGCGCTGCAATCCGTTGCGAGACGTTCGATCGAGTCAACGGAGGAATAGGTTGTCTTTACAGTCAGCACGTCGCAGAGAATATGGTCGGCAATATTGGCTGCTTCAACGACGAGCGCGGCACTGTGCCCATAGGCGCGGATAAGACCGCCTGTACCCAGCTTGGTGCCGCCGAAGTAACGCGTCACGATGATCAGGGCATTGGTCAGGCTGTGCGCCTTCAAGACTTCGAGGATCGGTTTTCCTGCCGTTCCCGACGGTTCACCGTCATCGCTTGCTTTCTGCAACTCCGCCCTGGCGCCGAGGCAGTAAGCATAGCAGTTGTGGCTGGCGTCCCAATAGTTCTTTCGAGCCGACTGTAAGCGAGCGGCAATCTCTTCTTCCGAAACGACTTCATAAAGAACCGCGATAAAGCGGGACTTCTTGATCACATATTCGCATTCCGCCATACCGGACGGTGTCGTAAAAAGAGGAAGAATCGCCATGATGAGTCGCTCCTTCAGCATCGCCTATGCAAAAATCCATCGCTGCAGCGATGGATTTGATAGACCGTATGGTGGGAATAAGTGGATTCGAACCACTGACCTTCACGATGTCAACGTGACGCTCTAACCAACTGAGCTATACCCCCAAGAGACTTTATCAGTATACATGAAGATGAATCCGGTGTCAAGATAAAAGTCCTATGGCAAACTCTTTTCATTAAAAATGGCGCGGCTGGGGATCTGTGCGCTAAAGATGCCGACAGTCATCAGTACGGCGCCCATAACTTCATTGAATGACATCAGTTCATTGATCAGGATGAAGCCGGCAATGGCGCTGAAAATCATTTCGAAACTGCATAACAGCGAGGCTTCCGTTGGCGGCACTTTTTCTTGTCCGATGATCTGCAATGTGAAGCCGACGCCGCTGGAGAAGAGACCACAGTAGAGGATAGGTACCATGGCGCCGCTGATCATGGAGAACGTCAATGTTTCTCCGGCGAAGGGCATGGCCAGGAGATTGAAGATACTGCAGCCGATGAATTGGCCGAACGCCAAGGTCAGACCTGAATAATACCGAACGAAGCAGCCTACGGCCAAAATATGAAGGGTCCAGAAAATGACGCCGAGCAGTACGAGCGCATCTCCTTGATTAATCGCCTCACCGGCGCCGTGAAAAGCAAGGAGATAAAGTCCGGCAAAAGCCAGTACGCAGCCGATAACATGAGAAATGCGCAGCGCATTTCCCAAAAGGAGACCGAAGAGCGGGACAAAAACGATGTACAATGCCGTAATAAAACCGGCTTTGCCGGCAGTCGTATAAAACAGGCCGACCTGCTGCAGCGCCGCGCCGGAGAAGAGAATAAAGCCGAGAATGGCCGCCGCGCCGACTACCGGTATCCGGCAGCTTCCGGCAGGCGCCGTGTTCTGTCCCTTGCTGAAGGCCCGCCAGACCAGGGGGAGAATGGCGATGGCGCCGATGAGAAAACGGATGCCGTTGAAGGCGAAGGGGCCGATGGCGCCGGTGCTTACCCGTTGAGCGACGAAGGCCGTTCCCCAGAAGAAGGCGGCCGTTATGAGCATGAATCTGTATTTCAGCAATTTAGGTATCTTCCTTTCGTCATGTGAAGTTACTTATTATTGTATCATGCGTTGTAAAGCGCCCGGAGAATCGGTTCTTCCGTGGGAATGGATTTGCCTGCCCGGAGCTGTTGCGTTATAATAAATACAATACGTATTTGGAGGCGACCGCGTTGTATACGAAAGCATTATTGACCGATCTATATCAATTGACCATGATGCAGGGGCTTTTTTTTGAAGGAAAGCACAGACAAACCTGTACCTTTGACAGATATTACAGAACGAATCCATTTCACGGCGGCTACACCGTCATAGCGGGGTTGGAGCATCTGATCGACTATGTGCAGCACATTCGGTTTACAGAAGATGATTTGGCTTATCTGCGAAGGACCGGCATTTTTGCGGATACATTTTTAGCCTATTTGAAGGGCTTGACTTTTACCGGCGATATTTACGCCATGCCTGAGGGAACCGTAGCGTTTCCGCAGGAAGTGCTGTTGCGCATAGAAACGAAAAAAGATGAAGCCATGTTGCTGGAAACGTGCATGTCCATGATCATGAATCACGAGAGCCTGATTGCGACGAAAGCCCGCCGCGTACGGACTGTGGCCGGCAGCGATAATTTGATGGAATTCGGCCTGCGCCGTGCGCAAGGCAAGGCTGCCGGCGTCTATGGCGCCCGGTCCGCCATGATCGGCGGTTTTAACGGCACGAGCAATGTTCTTGCCGGCGCCCTTTTCGACATTCCCATTCTCGGAACGATGGCGCACAGCTGGATCATGACTTTTCCGAGCGAATTGGAAGCTTTCAGAGTCTATGCGAAATATTATCCGAATAACTTAATCCTTTTGGCCGATACATATAATACATTAAAGCAGGGCGTTCCCGATGCCATTACCGTTTTCAGCGAAATGAGAGCAGCTGGGACGTTGCCGCAAATGTACGGTATCCGCCTGGACAGCGGAGATTTGGCGTATCTTTCCAAAGAGGCACGGAAAATGTTTGAAGCTGCGGGATTCAATGATGTCGTCATTGCCGCGTCCAATGATTTGGATGAAAATTTGATCAGTGTATTAAAGAGCCAGGGCTGTGAAATCAACTCCTGGGGCGTCGGCACGCATTTGATTACCGCCGAAGACAGCCCGTCTTTGGGCGGTGTTTTCAAACTGGTCGGCCAAGATGAAGACGGCGAGTTTGTGCCGAAAATCAAGATGAGCGACAACGCCGAAAAGATTTCCAATCCCGGCCGCAAGAATGTGCTGCGCATTTATGACAAGGCGAGCCGTAAGATGAAGGCGGATATTATCATCCTTGAAGGCGAAACAATTGATGCCGAAGAGGATCTGCAGCTGACCAGTCATAAAACACCGTGGCGTTCCCGCATTCTCGCCGGCGGTACATACGACGTGCGGAAAATGTTGCAGCCTGTTTTTCAAAAGGGAAAGCTTGTTTATGAAAAGCCGTCGCTTAAAGAAATCATGGCCTATGCGGAGAGCGAGATCAATACGCTTTGGCCCGAATATCTGCGCCTTGTCAATCCCGAAGAAATGTGGGTACAGAGAAGCGCCGAATTGTCGGCTTTGCGGGAACGCGTTCTGCAGGCCGAATCGTCACATTTCCTGTGATCAGAGACGAAAAGGAAGCGCCGTTGCGGCGCTTCCTTTTTTATACCAAAATCGGCTTTTCAACGTATTCGCTGCCGCCTTGGCGGGTATCTTTGCGGCAGAAGAAAAAATGCTGCATATCGGCAGCCAACAGGTCGTATGTCAGTTGTTCGCGTGCCGTTTCCGTCAAAGCCGCCCGCTTCGACAAATCGGTCAACAGCGGCAGCCCGGCAATCGCCTTGGCTTCCTTTAAAAAGCGCCTGCCCCGTTCGCCGGCGCCCAGAATGCGGGCATATTGCGGCCCTGTGCGGAGAAAGGCGTTCATCGTCTCCTGGTGCAGGCCGAGTACGATATAAGCGCTCATGCGGCAAAGGCGGCTGTACGAATAGCGTTTCGTCTTTATTGCGGCCAGTGCCGTCTGCCAATCGGCAGTACGATTCATAGCCGTTTTCCAACGATTTTCCAATCCTTCCGCGAAGGCTGTCAGCGATTTCAGTTCTGCAAGAGAGCGCCGGCGGCTTTCATATAAAACGGCATCGTGATAACGGGCATAGTCCGTGTAAGTGCCGTTTTTGACTGCATCGCACAGAGAAGGCAGTACTGCCGTCGGGATATAGCGGCTGTATTCGGCGGTGGCGATACCGTTGCCGATGGCTTTGCGCAATGCCGTTGCGCCGACGAAGTCACCGTCCTGCAGTGCAGCCGTATGCCGGCCGCAGCGGGGCACGGTCAGCAGTGAAAGCGTCGGAGCGTAGGTGCGGCTGGCCTTGGCGTATTCCCAGGCCAGCAGGTTGTTCGGCAAGGTCAGCGCTGCTGCGAAATCCGGATTTTGCCGATACAATTTTTCCGTAAGGCGCGTGCCATATGTCGCGTTTTTGCGGTCACATCCGGGAGCCGATACGGCATCATCCCGATTGACAGCGGCCGTAATCGCAGCTGCCGATAACGTTTCCGTGCCGCAGGCGATTGCTTGACAGCCCAACGCTGCCGCGAGTCGGACGGCTGCTGCCGCAAAGTAAGGGGCGCTGTTCAAGACGCAGGCCGCCGGCAGTTCAATGACGCAATCGGCGCCGCCCTGTAATGCCCAAAAGGCACGCAGGCGCTTGTCAAACAACGCCGGCTCGCCGCGTTGTACGAAAGAGCCGCTCATGATGACGACGATAGCTTTTTGGTCGCCTGCCCGTTGGCGCAACGTGCGGAGTAAATACGCGTGGCCCGTATGAAAGGGATTGAATTCTGCCGTGACGGCAATGCTGTCCATAGGTGATATGTCTCCTTTTTTTTCATTATATCATACCTGAGACGGGCAATCACGGATCGGCTCCGTCAAGGGCGTGAAAAATTTGCGGGAATATGTCGGCAAACGAATTGTTTTATGCTATAATGAATAAAGTCTGTTAAAAGAAAGCATGTAAGGGTGAGCAGAATGAAGTTTTTCAAAATCTTGGCACTGTCGGCGGTGACGGCAATTTCCGTGGTCCTGTCCGGCTGCGGTACGGCAACTGTAGATGAAGAGTACAGTTTCGGTTATACGCAGATGAAATCGGCCGAATCGGAAATTTTTCTCTTGACGCCGTTTCAGCTGGGGCGCGTAAAGAGTCAGATTCCCAGCGGCTTTATGTACATCGGCAGTGACAATCACATCAATATCATCGCTACGGCGGAACCGGCAGCAACGACGCCTCCCCAAGCGGCAGCAGAACATGCGGCGGCCATGCTGAAACAGACGCCGGATATTACGGATCTGCAAACGAAGACCTCGGCGACGACGGTAAGCGGCAGAAACGCTGTTGTCATTGACAGCACTTATGACGAACCGGTAGACGGCAAAAAAATGGCGCTCGTCGTGCGAAGTGTCTTCTTTGAAGATAAAGGCCAGACGTGGAACGTCATGTACATGTATCCCAAAGGCGATGCCATCGGGGAGGAAGTGACGGAACGTATTTTTGGCCAGTTACAATAATTCAAACAGACGAAAGAGGGTAAATTGCATGATCGTATTGGTTGTAAACTGCGGTAGCTCGTCCTTGAAATACCAGTTGGTAAACATGGACAACGAAGAAGTCATGGCAAAAGGATTGGTGGAAAAGATCGGCCTGTCCGATTCGCAGCTGACCCACAAATGGAACGGACAGAAGAAGGAAATTCGGCAGTCTATTCCTGATCACCATGTAGCCGTTAAACTTGTTCTCGATATTCTTACAGACGGCGAATGCGGCGTTATCAAATCGATGGACAGCATTGACGCCGTAGGCCATCGTGTCGTTCACGGCGGCGAAGAATTCGCCTGCTCCACCTTGATCAATGACGATGTCATGAAAGCCCTGGAAAGATGTTCGGCCATGGCGCCTCTTCATAACCCGCCGAATATCATCGGTATCAACGCCTGCAAAGCCATTATGCCGCAGGTGCCGCAAGTTGCGGTTTTTGATACGGCGTTCCACCAGACGATGCCGCCCAAGGCTTATATGTACGGTCTGCCCTATGAATTATATACAGAAGACGGTATTCGCCGTTACGGATTCCACGGCACGAGCCATCGTTACGTCGCCGGCCAGATCGCCAAGGTTATGGGCAAAGCGGTGGAAGAACTGCGTATTATCAACTGTCATCTCGGCAACGGGTCTTCTCTGGCCGCCATTCAGAACGGCAAATGTGTGGATACGACCATGGGTTTTACGCCGCTTGCAGGTGTTTTGATGGGTACGCGCTGCGGTGATATTGATCCGGCTATCGTTTTGCATGTTATGGAAAAGAAGGGGCTTTCTACGCAGGCAATGGATACGCTGATGAATAAAAAGTCGGGCGTACTCGGCATTTCCGGCGTATCCAGCGATTTCCGCGACCTAGGCGACGCTGCTGAAAAAGGCAACGAACGAGCTAAATTGGCTCTCGACATGTTCCATTATCAAGTCCGCAAGTTAATCGGATCCTTGGCGGCCGCCATGGGCGGTGTCGACGTCATTACCTTTACGGCAGGTGTCGGTGAAAACGGTATCGAAGACCGTGCCGCCATTTGCGAAGGGCTGGAATATTTAGGTGCCAAACTTGACGCCAAGCGCAATGATGTCCGCGGCAAGGACGCGCTGATCAGCACCGATGATTCGACGGTAAAGCTGTATGTTATTCCGACTAATGAAGAAATCATGATTGCCAGAGATACGAAGGAACTGGTGTCAAAATAGTTTTTTTCCTCTACAGGAGCCGTTTTTGCAAACGGCTCCTGTTTCTTTTGCCGCCGCAACTGGACGATATGAGGTAAATGCTATAAAATACTTATTGTAATGAAGACGATCGGCGGCTAATGGGAGGAAAGACAGTGCACATACTTTATTGGGATATAGACGGAACTATTTTAAATACAGGTCGAGCGGGGCTTTATGCGATTGAAGACGTTTACCGCGAACTTTGCGGCGATGCGGCAAAAATACCGGAAATTTCCGCCGGCGGCCGCACGGACAATTATATTTGCCAGCAATTGCTTTATAAGGGGACAGGCGTTATGCCAACTGACGCGGAAGTAAGCAGTTTCTGCCGGCGCTACGAACGACAGCTTCTTAAATGGTTGAAGAAGAAACGGCAAGACGGAACCGTTTTTGCCAATGTTCGCGATATTTTGGATTTCTTTGTTCAACGAGAGGATTTTAAACTTCTCTTGCTGACGGGAAACAGCGCTTACGGCGCTAAGTTGAAGTTGGAAGTCTTCGGCCTGGATCATTATTTTGATTTTGATCATTCCGGCTTTGCCTGCCAGTATTATTATCGCAATGAGTTGGCGCAGAATGCCTGTGCTATCGCCAAAAGAACATGGGGCAATGCTGTTGAGACGATGTTTGTGATCGGCGATACGCCGTATGACATTGAATGCGGCAAGGCGATCGGGGCCAAGACGATTTCCGTCGCTACCGGCCATTACGGTTATGACGAGTTACGTTCGTTCCAGCCTTGGAAGCAGCTTCGGACGCTGCCTTCGGCGGCGGAATTTTTGCGGCTTTTGTCTGTGGAATAAGGTTTTTGGAGGATGAAAACTGCACAGCCACGGCCTTTTCTGGCAAAAACGAGAGAATGATGATATAATAAAAAAAGTTCTTGAAGGATTGTTTTTCGGCGGTTCTTGAGAAGAAAAATACGGGAAGGTATCTATAAGCGTGAATGTATTTTTAAAGGATGAACGAAAAATTCTTTCGATCGTTGTCCCTGTGTATAATGAACAATTAAATATAGAGAAATTCTATGAAGAAGTTACGCAGGTTTTGGGAACCGTCGATATGGCTTACGAAATCATTTTTGTCGATGACGGTTCAAATGACACGACACCGTTGGTGCTGAGTCGCCTGACGCAGCAAGATGAGCACGTACGGGCCTTTATTCTGGCCCGTAATTTCGGGCATCAGCTGGCTCTCACGTGCGGCATGGATCATGCTCGAGGCGATGCCGTTATCACTATGGACGGAGACTTACAGCATCCGCCGGCGATGATTCCCGATTTATTGCAAAAATGGCGTGAAGGTTATGATGTTGTACAAACCGTTCGATTGGCGACGGACGATGCCGGTTTCGTCAAACAGTTGACTTCATCAGCATATTACAAGGTTTTAAATGCCTTATCGCCGGTACATATTACACCGGGAGGATCTGATTTCCGTCTCATGGACAGAAAGGTACTGACGACTTTTCGGCGTTTTCGTGAACATGGCCGGTTTATTCGCGGCATTGTCGGCGACATCGGATATAAGACGGCGACTATCGATTTTATAGCGCCGAAGCGTTTTGCCGGGACTTCAAAATTTTCGATGAAGAAAATGCTCCGTTTCGCCTTGGACGGCATTACGTCATACTCTAACCTGCCGTTGCGCATATCCTTTTACGCCGGCTTGCTTAGCGGCTTATTCAGTATTGTCATCATCATGCATGCCCTTTATTGCAAAATCACGGGCCAGGCGACTCCGGGGTGGACGACGACGATCGTCGTCGTCTGTCTCATGGGCGGGTTCCAATTGATTTTCATGGGAATTATCGGCGAATATATAGGCCGGATATTTGAAGAAGTAAAAGATCGACCCCTTTATTGGCTTCGTGCTGAACTTGGCAAGAGACAAAAGGACGGCGAGTAAGACTGAAGCAGGGAAAGAAGCGATCTATGACAGATAACGTGCAAAAAATGGAAGGGAGACGGGAGAACAGTATGTGGCAAAACGTTTCTAAAGTGGCGTTCGTTGCGGCACTGCTGCTGATAACGACTGTTCCTGTCGGGGCTTACGGTGTCGGTGACCGCGGCAGTCAGGTCGCATCAATACAGAAGCAGCTTCGAAAATTCGGCTATGCCGTCAGCGCCGACGGTATTTACGGCCGAGAGACGAGCAAAGCCGTAGAGCATTTTCAGGCCGATAAAGGGCTTGCGATCAGCGGGACCGTTGATGAGGCGACGTATAGGAAGCTGTTGGGAAAAGCAATGCCGAAAGAAAAGGCAAGGAAAGACAGAAAGACTAGCCGGAAAACTGACAGCCTGCCGTATTCTGGCGGCGGAGACCGCGCCGATTATTTAAGAACGAAGAAATATGCGGGCAATGATGTAATCGGCAGGAAAATTGTTTCATCAGCTTATCGGTATCTCGGCGTACCGTACGTATTCGGCGGTAATACACCGTCGGGATTTGATTGTTCGGGTTTTACAAGATACGTATTTTCACATAACGGCATTACACTGCCGCGCATGGCTGACGAGCAATATCTTGTGGGAGCCTCCGTCAGGCGTCGCGACTTAGTGCCGGGTGATCTGGTGTTTTTTTCCACCTATGCGTCCGGCGTCTCTCATTCCGGAATCTATGTCGGTGACGATAATTTTATCAGTGCCACGTCGAGCGGCGGCATTCGTGTTGACAGCTTGAACAGCGATTATTGGTCCAGTCGTTATGTCGGCGCGAAACGCGTGCGTTAACGGGCAATTCGAAGGTCGGCAGCAAATAAACAAAGCGGTTCGTTTGCTGCCGGCTTCGTTTTTTACGGGGAAACAGTTGCGATAAGGCTGATAATGAGTGTATAATTTGGCAATAAATAAAGGAATAAATTGAGATTTTAAAGGAGTGTTACTGATGAAGTACATGACGGGAAACGAAATACGGAAAGCATACCTGGAATTTTTTAAAAGCAAACAGCATCTGGTTCTTCATAGTTTTTCTCTGGTTCCCGAAAATGATCCCAGTTTGCTCCTCATTGGCGCCGGCATGGCTCCGCTTAAACCGTACTTTACGGGAAAGCTCGTACCGCCGTCCTACAGAGTGGCGACGAGCCAGAAATGTATCCGCACCGGGGATATTGATAATGTCGGCAGAACGGCACGGCATCATACGTTTTTTGAAATGCTCGGCAATTTTTCTTTCGGAAATTACTTCAAGAAAGAAGCCATCGCCTGGGCCTGGGAATTCTTGACGAAGGTTTTGGAACTGGATGAATCCAGGTTATATGTGACTATTTATCCCGATGACGATGAGGCTTACGGTTATTGGCACGACATGATCGGGCTGAGTGACGAACGCATTTTTAAGCTTGATGACAATTTTTGGGAAATAGGGGAAGGGCCTTGCGGTCCGGACAGTGAAATATTCTACGATCTCGGTCCCGAACGCGGCTGCGGTCAGCCGTCCTGCACGGTCGGTTGTGACTGCGATCGTTATCTGGAAATCTGGAATCTCGTGTTTACGCAGTTTAACCGTAATAAAGACGGAGAATATATTCCTCTTGAAAAGAAAAACATCGATACTGGTGCCGGATTGGAGCGACTGGCTTCCGTCATTCAGCAGAAAGAATCGAATTTTGAAACGGATCTGATCTTTCCGATTATTGAAGCGGTTCGTGACCTTTGCCGGGGAAATTATGAGGATCCGGAACAAAAAGTGGCGATGAAGGTCATTGCTGATCATATTCGGGCTGTGACGATGCTGATCAGCGACGGGGTTTTGCCGTCTAATGAAGGACGCGGCTACGTGTTGCGCCGCGTATTGCGCCGTGCCGTTCGGTTCGGCAGATTGTTGGGAATCGAAGCGCCTTTCCTCAGTTTGCTGGTTGATACCGTAGTCGCAATGTTTGGTGAAGCGTATCCGGAACTGGCGGAACGGAAAGAACTGATCAAAAAGATAATTGATACGGAAGAACGCCAGTTTGGCGCTACCTTGGCACAGGGGCTGGAATTACTCAACGGAATGATCGAAGCAAGAGGCGAAAGCACCGTCCTGGACGGCGCACAGGTCTTCCGACTTTATGACACCTATGGGTTCCCTGTGGAATTGACGCAGGAAATTGCGGCGGAAAAGGGCCTATCCATAGATGACGCCGGTTTCGAAGCGGCGATGCGGGAGCAACAGGAACGAGCCCGTGCCGCCCGAGCGGATGTGGCCGCCAAAGTCATTACGCCGGATACGACGGATTTGGACCGGAGTTGCCTTGTACAGGATCCGTCGGCTAAGGATGGGACCATTGTCCTGCTCGGTAAAAACGGTGCGGCAATCGAAGCGGCCGGAGACGGTGAAGAAGTAACGATCATCCTTGACAGGACGCCGTTCCATGCCGAAGGCGGCGGTCAGATCGGCGATACGGGACTGCTCGTCAACGATACCTGTAAGGCAGCGGTAACAAATACGAAGAGTTTGCCCAACGGGTTAGTTTATCTTATTGCCACTGTGCAGGAAGGTGTGCTGCACAAGGGCGATACGGTGCAGCTGGTTGTTGATAAGGAACGTAATCTGGCGTTAGCGCGCAACCATACGGCTACGCATTTGCTCCAAGCGGCACTGCGCAAGGTTTTGGGCAATCACGTCAATCAGGCCGGTTCTCTGGTGACACCTGAGCGGCTTCGCTTCGATTTTACGCATTTTTCGTCCATGTCGGCCGATGAAATAGCCGATGTCGAGGCTGAAGTGAATAAAGAAATATTAAAGGCGATCAGAGTGGAAATTGAAGAAATGCCGATTGATGCCGCCAAAGAAAAGGGGGCCATGGCGCTTTTCGGTGAGAAATACGGCGACATCGTTCGCGTCGTGACTGTTCCCGGATTCAGCTGTGAATTATGCGGTGGAAGCCATGTCGATAACACGGCTGTGATCGGGTCTTTCCGTATTCTGACCGAAGCCGGGATCGGTACCGGCGTGCGCCGCATTGAGGCTGTGACCGGTGCCGGCGCATTGGCAAAGGCAAAGGCCGATGCGGCTGTATTGACGGAATTGGCGGCGCAGCTGAAGACGAAGGAAGGCGAATTGACGGTTCGGGTGACACACCTTCTGCAACAACTTCGCGACAGCGAAAAAGAATTGCAGCAGCTGAAAAAAGAACGGTCGCTTTCAGCGCTGGACGCGATCCTTGCCTCGCAGGAAGAGATGGGCGGAATTTCCTGTATTGCCGCGGCAGTTTCCGTTGATTCCATGGACGGCCTGCGCGACTTGGCCGATACCGTTTTGGATAGAGCCGGCGGCGTTGTTCTTTTGGGGGCCGTTATCGGCGATAAAGTGAATTTTGTCTGCAAGGTGGAAAAGGCCAGGACAAAGGACGGTATTCATGCCGGTAAGATCATTAAGGAAGCGGCCCAGGCTGCCGGAGGTAACGGCGGCGGCCGTCCCGATATGGCGCAGGCCGGCGGCAAAGAGCCGGAAAAGTTGGATGCGGCTTTGACGGCAGGCAAGGCGGCGTTGCAGTCGATGATTGCTAAAGGATAAAATAGTACTTGATTTTCCATAAAAGGACGTGAGCATATGGCAGTAAATGACGAAACGATGGTCGTGCGGACGAAGGATGAAGAGCGCAGTGTAGCAGCGATGATTTTGGAAGATGTTTACAAAGCATTGGAAGAAAAAGGCTATAATCCGATCAATCAGATTGTCGGCTATTTGATTTCCGGCGATCCGACATATATTACGAGTCACCATAATGCAAGAAGTAATATTCGGCGCATTGAACGGGATGAATTAATTGAAGAACTGCTGCAGTCCTACGTGAAGCAGCGTAAACTTTAAACGATGCGTATTTTGGCATTGGATATCGGTTCGAAGACGATCGGCGTGGCCTGTAGCGACGCTTTGCTGATTACGGCCCAGGCTGTAGAAACGATTCGTCGTCAATCAAAGAAAAAAGATTTGGCACGATTGGCGGAATTAGTCAAAGAGAAGGAGATTCATCGTATCGTCGTCGGCAAACCGCGTCACATGAATGGGGATCATAGCGAAAATATTGACAAGATAGAGCATTTTGTTGCAGAATTAAAAGAGGCGATACCCAATATGGAGGTCGTCTATTGGGATGAACGCCTGACTACGGTCATGGCGCAGCGGCAGCTGAAGGCGGCGAAGGTGCGCCGGGAAAACCGCAAAAAGGTGGTTGACGCCATAGCGGCCGTATTTATACTGCAGAATTATTTAGATGCCCAAGGAGGTCTGTGATGTCTGAAGAAATGTTGGAAGAAGTACAGGTCGTTACTGTTACCGGTGAAAACGGCGAAGAAGAATACTATGAAGAAGACGTGAGAATCGAACATGACGGCAAACAATTTTGTGTGCTTATTCCCATTCCCGACGAAGAGGAGGACGAGATTGACGGCGACGCCATTATTGCCCGTCTTGACGAGGAAGACGGTGAAGTCATTTACGTGGCGCCTACGGATGAAGAATTCGAGGCTGTTTCCAAAAAGTACGACCAAATTATTGAAAATATGTAATTGAGAAATAACGAATATCGCTTCCGGAAAGAGCCGGAAGCGGTATTTTTTTGTAGTGAGATGCCACCTCTTTTACCGCATGAGATAGCGGCTGTCCAATAAGCACTTGCGACCGTCTTCAAGCAGCGCTGTTTTTCCGTTATGCATGGGAAATGGCGGGATTTATTGACGTTTTTTAGGTCATACAGTCTGAAAAATGATTCACAAGAAATATAAGGTAAAAAAATATAATAACTATAAATCATAGTTCGAATAATTTTAAAGAATATAAGATATAACGTTTAAATTGTTTTTATTTTCACAAATAACCCTTGCGGTTTTATTTGACCATGCTAAAAATAAAAAAGACGGCGTTTTATGTGTAAAAATAATTTTTACGATGCGGTATTTGCAATAAATAAGAAAAGTGCTATGATTAAGGCATAGAAATCAGGTTAGGTAAAATTTTTAACGAGGTGATTTGAAATGAACAAGTATTTGGAATCAGTAATTGAAAATGTCAGAACGAAACATGCCAATGAACCGGAATTCGTTCAAACCGTCGAAGAAGTATTGACTTCGTTGGAACCGGTAGTGGAAAAACATCCGGAATACGAAAAATTCGATCTGCTGAATCGTTTGGTAGAACCGGAACGTCAGTTCACTTTCCGTGTCGTTTGGGAAGACGACAAGGGTGAATACCATACGAATACGGGCTATCGTTTCCAGTTTAACGGCGCTATCGGGCCATACAAGGGTGGTCTTCGTTTCCAGAAGAACGTATATCCCGGCATCATTAAATTCCTTGGCTTTGAACAAATTTTCAAAAATGCTTTGACAGGGCTTCCTATCGGCGGCGCTAAAGGCGGTTCCGATTTTGATCCTGCCGGTAAATCCGATGCTGAAATCATGCGTTTCTGCCAGAGCTTTATGCAAGCCTTGTATCGTTATATTGGTCCCGATATCGATGTTCCTGCAGGTGATATGGGCGTCGGCGGCCGTGAAATCGGGTATCTTTATGGCGAATACCGCCGCTTGAAGGGCGCTTTTGAAAACGGTGTATTGACCGGTAAAGGGTTCAGCTTCGGCGGCTCCCGCATTCGTCCGGAAGCTACCGGCTTTGGCGCCGTTTATTACTTGGAAAATGTTTTGAAAGATGACGGCCAGGACATTAAAGGCAAGACGATCGCAGCTGCCGGCTTCGGCAATGTAACGTGGGGTATCTGCTTGAAGGCTGCTGAACTCGGCGCCAAAGTTGTTACCTTGTCCGGTCCTGACGGATATATTTATGATCCCGATGGCGTTACTACAAAAGAAAAAATTGATTATCTCCTTGAAATGCGCAGCAGCGGCCGTAACCGCGTACAGGATTATGCTGATAAATTCGGCGTTCAATTCTTCCCGGGTGAAAAACCGTGGGGCCAGAAAGCCGATATTGTAATGCCGTCTGCCATGCAGAATGACGTTCATATGGAACAGGCTAAACAAATTGCCGCTAATGGCGTTCGGTACTATATTGAAGTTGCCAACATGCCGACAACCAACGATGCATTGAAATTCTTAATGGAACAGAAAGATATGATCGTTGCTCCGTCTAAAGCTGTTAATGCCGGTGGCGTAGCCGTATCTGCTTTGGAAATGAGCCAGAACAGCGAACGTCTTGTCTGGACTGCAGAAGAAGTAGATGCTCGTCTCCATGAAATCATGAACACGATTTACAAGAACTGCAAAGACGCATCCGAACGCAACGGATTGGGTTACAACCTCGTCGCCGGTGCCAACATTGCCGGCTTTGAACGTGTAGCTGACGCTATGCTTGCACAAGGCGTATTCTAAGCGTTACCGTTTAGGCCATAATGCATTGTTGCAAAAAATAGGTTGAAGTTGAAAAAGAAGAATGAGTTAAAGAAATTATACTTTAGCTC